>JAIPGC010000012.1 GCA_021736335.1 Acholeplasmataceae bacterium
TGTCAATGTCTTTAATATCAGTTAGAGCAACTTCTATCATACATTGGGGATTTATTTTATGTATATGTTCTTTGATGACTTCAGCTTTATACTTACCTACTGTTTCCAAGGATGAAAATAATTGCCTATTAAGATTGGATAATGTATATCGATCGTAATCTACTAATGTCAGATGATTAACTCCTAAGCGAACAAGGTGGTTAGCCAAATAGCCGCCTAGTCCACCTAGTCCTACAATCATAATCTTGCAGTTTGTGATTTTGTTATAGGTTTCTTCGGTCATAATTCCAAGGTTTTCTATGAATTGTTTTGGAATGGTTGAGTGACTCATATCAAATCTCCAATCTTCAAATATTATTAATGATTTGAAGTTTTACTTTAAAATGGCATTCTGTTGAATTTCTGAATATTGATAGTGTACCGATTACCTTGATTATATCACGAGTGGTTTTATATTAGTTTGATATATGTTTTGACGATGTGAAGATGAATGAATATCTGAAGGGATATGATTTGGTGAATCAGATGAAAAATCGTAGAGTTAGATACAATAAAAGTCGATGTGAGTATCGACTTCTTAATTGTGATTTATTGTTTTCATTAAATAAACAGGTGGGAATAATGGTACCGATAATAGAACCCGAAACTAACTCGCTTACTTTGGGGTATTCTTGGCTTTGTGAAGCCAATTATATTTTAATGTATTTTGGTTTATTTATGCAAAATATTGCTATCATATAAGGATTCTTCACTTACTTTGTGATAAATTTATTGATTTCGCTTAAAAGATACTTATCCCATAATTCGGATTTTACAGGACCAATTCCATTTATTTCCAGTAGTTCAGTTTCAGTTTCTTGAAATTTTTTCTACTATCTCTACTAGAGTCTTGTATTAGAAACAGTGCGAAATTTATCAATCTTGTAAATTGTTTTTATCTAAGTACTCATCTACTAGTAATGTTCTATCCTCATATATTTTGCTTTCTTCATTAAACGATTTTTGATAACTAAAACCATCAAATATTAAATCAGTAGCTATGTATACAGCAAATATAATGAGATTCACCTTGTAAGAAGTAAAATATGCAGCAAAATCGAAATTAACCGCAAATGCAAGAAAAATAGTAAAATAAATACTCAGTAAGCCTAAATAATTAAATTTTCTATTTCTAAATATTTCTCCGGAAACAACATCATAATAATAAACCTCAACATACTTCTTTTGCTTTTGAAAAAATTTAATTGTCTTCAAAATTTCTATATAGCCTTTTTTATCGGAAATTGTGTCAAAATATACGGATTCTTTAAATTTTAGGATGTGTTTTTTATATACATATCTTGCAGATTTTCTGTTTAATACCTCATATACTTCTTTCAAACTTTCATCTAAAGACTCGATCAGTTGTTTTTCAATAATCATCTGTTCATCCATTTTGATATTAGCAAATAGATTGAAATTATCAACTTTATTCAAAGTTACTAATCTCATCATCTTTCTATGGTATTTCGCTTTGCTCGTTAATACTCTAGGATGAACATTATAAATGAATGAGTAAAATATATATTTTAGGGTAGAAGAGATACTAAAAACAACGATTACGGTTAAAATAAATGTAGCAATATTGAAACCATTATACTCAATTTCAAGCATTGGGTATAGTAAACTAATAATAATTAAATATACTGTTGTTCTATTCTTCATATAATCCCCTTATTTTTTTTATTTAATGCTTATTTCTATTGATAATTATGGTGATATGATTGAGGTTATTCCGCTAAGTGAGAAATTATAGAGTATAATATAGTATTACTTTCTAAGCATTGCAGCTAGGCCAACCATAGCATATTGCATAGTATCGGCTTCCAGTTCTACAACATATTGAACAAAATCTGATATCACACGATAGTTTACAAACATCAATAGCAATTTCAACGTGTCACTTAATGAAACATCCATATAATCTTTGTAGTAATCTCCATGAATGAGTGCGTTCCGATTTACGATACCGGGTGTAATATCATTTGAAGTGGCTTTCTTGTAATAAGAATTGATTTTTTGAAATGTGTCTTTGTACCAATTCACATTAATAGAATTTACAATATTCTCTATCTCTTTTGCTCTTTCTATTCCAGTTCGAAGATTTTGTGTTTTAAATTCTAGATTTCTCAATGCATTAGAGCAATTCTTTGATTCGCTTTCTAACAGAGCAAATATATTTCTAGCTGCAGATCTATATCCTTGATGTGAGATTAAATTTATAGCATCATTCAAATCTTGAATCTTTCTCCTCATTGAATCGGAAGGATTGTTCTGACCAAGAAAACCAGATAACAAGATTCTTATATTACTACAATTTAGATAAACGAATGTTTCACATATATACTGTTCATCACAAAAATCATGTAATAACGGTATATCCGGGGAAGCCAAATAGAAAAAGAACCATCCTGTTTTAGCATACTCATCTATTTTGTCTTGATAATCTTTTGAGAATATTACATTTCTGTCATTAATTATCTGATCATTAAACTTTTTGAACGCTTTATAAAAATCCAATAAAGCCTTAGCCATTTCAGTCTCTAAATTCCCAGCTTCTCTTAACTCAGGTATCTCTTTCATAGCGTTTACAAAATTGTTGTATTCTGGTTTGCTATTAATGAAAGCTTTAATAACATCTTGCCCAATTTCAAAACGAGATTTCCCCTCATGATTAATTGGATTTTCTACATTTTTTTCCTTTAACTTTTCCGTTCCAGTAATATATAAATCAATAATTCTTGATCTAATATTTTCATACACCTCTTGTTTTTGTGCCAAATCTTGTTGTAAATTATCTTGCACTTTTATAGCTTGAATCACATTTTCTGTAAAATATGACATTATTGCTTCTTGATAATCAATATTATCCATCTTAATCCTCCTATACAATGACTTTTCTATTATATAAAAGTGAGTTGAATTCCTCGTAAATTTGAATTGATTCTGGTTTTTCCAAATAGAATGTCCAACTCATTATATCGGTCTATTTCAAATTTATTATTTTGTAACTGAATATTTTGCTTTGGAGTATGCCGATAGTAACGAATTATTGATTATTTTCTTGTCAAGTTTTTTATAATATTCATCTCCAAGATTGACAAAGTCATGATTCACAGGTACAAACAGTAGTTTTTCCCCTCTAATTATCAGCCCATTTTGAACTTTATATCCTGCGAATCTGTCCACTGCCTCATTTGAAACACAAGATAACAAACAATCAAAAACAAGATATCCATTAAAACTATTAATCAGGATATCTTTTTCTATTTCAGCAACGATTGCTGAAAAATCATATATTGAGTTTAGTGCAATCAATATTACATCATTGCTTTTTTTAAGCGCTGTATATTTTTGCATTATAATCACTCCTAGTAATATTCACTAATAACCAATATTATATCCTTAATCTTTTCTTTACTATCTTTTGCATTAAGAAATCTTGTATCATGTAAATCGGGGTTACCAAAATGAGCAAATACGTGTCTGGTACTCACTAAAAGATTATAGCATTTTTCAATCAATTCAACATCTTTTTCTCTTTTTAGAGCTACATGCGCACTTTGAAGAGTATAAATCCCCAAATCATCTTTATCAAAATAATGAAATCCATTATTAGTTATCGAAATGTTTAGCACTTCTTTGAACATTACTTTTAGATGTCCTTCTAATGCTCGCGTTGCAGGAATAATCAAATAACTTAGATCGCCAAAGTCCTCAAAATCTTGAACATAGTTGTACATCGCTTGAATAATTAACCTATACACTTGAATATCGATAGATTTGTTTTTTAATTTAGGGGCAATAGTGAACAACGTTTCCTCTAAACTACTTTTCTCTATATGGGTCTTAAATTGAGCATTCAATATTGGTATTATATTTTCTACTCTACCAAAATCATTCAAGTGTGAAACTACAAGAGCAAATAATGCTTCGTTTGTCCCACGTTCTACTAATAATGCATTGCCAGCTTCTAGAAAATACTTTCTTATTGTGATTCTCACCTTTTCGTAATGACACTGATATATGAAATGATTGCTCTTTGACTCTCTCAAATAATCAAAATTATCGTAATTACCCTTCATCTCTCTTAACATTTTTTCTATATCTGTATCACTATATCTGTAGCTGGTAAATCCCCAGGTTGTTTCCACAGATGGTTTTAGAGATTTGATTTGATTGCTAGCTAAAGTATCAGCCATATCATTGTATTCCACTCCAGAATGGCCTTTAACATGAACAAAAACGATCTCAATCTTGTCTTTTATCTCATCCAAAAAATTTACAAATCTTATAGAAACATGAGTCTTCGCTCTAAATTGTTTTAATGCCCATTTACCTATTCCATTATAATCATAAAAAATTTTTAGTTTCTTAATTTTGAAGAACAGTGCTCTATTAATAGCCTCAATAACAGCTTCGATTTCGCCTGTAATATTTCTACTCCCAAAAGAATCTTCAAGAAAACCTCCTTTGGTAGTGACTTTCCCACTATTATCAATAAACACTATTCCATATGATGAGATATTTAGCTCTTCATCAAAAGATCCATCTGTAAAAGCATTCATAGAATTTTGTTCAGTAAGTAATTTTATATCCTGAGTTTGAATATTTGTGCCGGATTCAAGATTAGTTAAATAGCTTTCTGCATCTTCTCGATTCTTGAAAGCTTTATATTCTTGACCAGGAAACCCATCTATTTGAAGTTTACACTCTTCCCATGATTCATAAATGCCTGGTTTTTTTCCCTTTCTAACTGCATAAAATTTTCCCATTTACAATCCTCCTATAATAATACCTGCATTACTTTTGGTTTTTTTTACTGCATCATACGAATCTATATTGATATATTCTACCCTTTGATTAATCTTTATATTTTTCGCATTTTGTTTTGATACAAATATTGTCTTTTTATCAACATCGGATTTAATAAAAACATTCCCAGTCTTAGTGATTTTTATCACCATACCAGTTTTAATTGATACATTTATTTGATTCCTGCAAAAATTAGATATTTTTGATAATACTTCAATTTTATTTGCAATATTAATATGCATGTTGCCATCAAATGTTACTTGATTTTTTAGTTGTTCTTGATAAAAATCGTGATGATACTTTCCTATCCAGTCAAAAATATACTTTAATATATATTGTTCATCACTTTGAATACCAAGAGACACTAATTCTAATATTAAACTACAAATAAGACTATTTTCAAAATATAAGTATTTAATAGGTAAATAGAGATAATATTTGAGTCTTTGGTAAATAAGTAATTCGTTCAAGATGAGAATTGCTTCTTCATGTTTGTTTGTTGAAAATAGCATTTTACACATATTATATTTGACAAAAGTTGCTAACTCGTTGTTTTTTATTTTTTTTATAGTTTCAGAATAAAGCTCATAAGCTTCATCTATCTTCCCCAGTTCACAGTAACATTTAAAACGATCATAATGATATAAATCTGATTCGCTATATTTTTGATTTCCATAGAGTTCATCATTCAACAAGTTAACTGGATAATATGTAAGCCAAGTTAGGAGTGTATCATAATTGATAATGTCCTGGGATTTTATATATTTGATTGCTTGTCTAATAAATACTATATTCAGTTTTTCCTCTGCTATTGTGCTAATTTGGACAATCTTTTCGAATATCTGAAGTATATCACTAGTGATTTCATACTTTTTCTGTTGTATGAATATCTCAAAAACTAATTTTCTTAGCTTAATTTTCTCATTACTGGTTGCTCTAGATTCGCCAATTATAACTAAAAGAAGATCTATTGCTTTTTGTTCCTGATTTAAATTTACATAGGATTCTGTAATATACTTTAAATCAACATTATCGTAATCAGCAATATTTGAATCTAATTCAAAATTTGCTATAATTTCACTGTACTGTTTAGATTGAAACATAATACCAAACATTTCCCCACCACCAATGATTTAAACTCGTTATTTTATTGTATTATATCATTAATTTTGCAAAACGTCTTTATTCACTTTGCATATGCTAGTCCATCTTTCTCAATATCCTGATTTAGATATTTTGCATTAATGTTTTCCCCACTTGCCTCTATTTTTTCATTTTATTCTCCTAGGTTTAATAACGATAAACAGTTAAATATATTGTAGCACTATAATTTAAATATAGAAAAAAAGTTAGCAAACTAACCTTTATATGGTGTTTGATAATCTTTTTTCTTTAAGTGATTAATTGTTTCCCTTTCGATGGTTACAGTTACTATGAATTCATTTTTCAATTCAAATGATAGAAATGCAACTAAATCAAAGCCAATAATTAATGTATCTTGAGTTAATATCATTTGCTTAATGATTTTCATCAACACTTCTCGTCTAGTTTGAAGATTATTATCTCTGAGTTCTGCTGCAAATTTTTTGATTATTCTAACGATTTCTTCTTTAATAATACTAGTTTTGACACTTAAATCATCATTAATACTTTTCAATATCATTTCTAGTTCAGACTTTTTTTCTTCTAAAGCATTAAGGTTTTCTAATATGATAAACCTTCTTATCTTTTTTGCATCCAACAAGTCTATCCCTAATTCTTCAATTTGTTTATCAATTTCTTCAATCTCATTTAGCAAACTATTTTTTCTGATTACTAAATTATTCATAAATTCATGTAGTTGTATTCTCAAATTGGATGTGAATTCTTTTGCATTTGAAAGATTTAAAAAATGTTCATAGATATATAGCAGAATCACTCTATCTGTCTTTAACATATTAATCCTTGTTAATGAACATCGCTGCCCTTCGCTTTTGTGTGTACATGCATAGCTAAAATTTAGATATTTATTTCTACCACCATAATCGGTACCACCAGAAACTGCATATCCACAGATGTCGCATTTAATCAATCCAGATAACAGATATTTGCCATCTCTTTTTGCATACCCTTTTCTCTCTTTACGTAATCTAAGTAAGTTTTGAACTTTTTCAAACACTTCATCTTCAATAATTGCTGGTACTGCCTCTGGTATTCTCACTATTTCACTTTCTGGCTTCATGATATGCGAATTACGTGATCCATCAGGTTTCCTTTTGGGTATTCTATTATAGACATACTCGCCTATGTACTTTCTATTCTTAAGATAATCTGTAAAAACACCATGAAATGGTCTTCCTTTTCTTGTACGATATCCTAATTCATTTAATTTTTCTGCAACTTCAACGTAACTATATCCATCAGCTACCATTTGAAACATGATTTTTACTGCTGGAGCTTCTTCTTCATTTATCACAAACTTCAAATCTTTATTGACTGAGTATCCATATGCTGGTCTTCCACCTGATGTTTTGGCTTGCTTCGCATTTTGCATTTGTCCAGCCATGATTTCTCTTTTTAGATTAGCTACGTAGAATTCACTCATACCCATTGAAATGAGATTGAAGAATCCTCCTTCTGGTGTATCATTATCAAAATCTTCAATGACACTGATAATCTGAATCCCTAATCTAGTTAGTTCTTTTTTGATACTTAATGCATCCATGACATTACGACTTAACCGATCCATCTTATATACTATTACGTAGTCCCATGTAGAAGATTTCGCATCTTCCATCATTTGCTGGAAACTGTCACGATTCGTATTCGTACCACTCTTGGCTTCATCGATGTATTGATCCATTAGCTCAATGTGTTTATCGATACAGTACTTATTAATCATTTCCATTTGATGCATAATCGATTCTTCACGTTGCTTATCAGAAGAGAATCTTGCGTATCCTACTGCTTTTCTTTTTTTCATATATTTCATACCTCCATATTGATGATATATATCTAATAACACTTCAATTTCATGAGTAGCAACTATTATGAATGTCTTTATAAAGCCTTTTTCTGATAGTAAAAGGCAATACTTTCGTATCGCCTTTTTATCATAAACTTTTAATATTAATCTTTTAAATGTATCTCTAGTACGGTATCACTCACTTTAATCACATCAATCATTGAAACGATAAGTTTTCTTGTTAACCTACTACTACACGAGGCAGATAGTGTCGTATCACTACGTAGTACGCCCGTACTACGAATTGTATCAACTCTATCATTGATACGATTGATATTCTCCGTAGTAGTACGTATCAAAATTCCATATTTATCTAAATCTCGTAACGTAGTTTGCTGTATTACATCATTATTAATCATATCCAATCCTAGTATTAATTTTTCAACCTTATCTTCATAACCATTGAGTTCTCGATTAAGTCTTTTAAGAGTAATCGTATCTTCTTTGATGAATTGGTTGATGGTACTACTAGATATTCCAATCGTTTCCAAGTGATGATTGATCATGCTATCCAACATATTATGAACCGCTGTTTCAAGATGTGTAGCATTTACATCTTTCGTTTTACATTTACTTCCATTTTTTGCAGTATGCCTTGGACACGTATAGTATCGTATTTTTGTCTTGGAATGCCCGGATATTTTGGAATATCCAGTCATCATTCCACCACATACATCACACTGAACCAATCCAGTCAATAGATAGGGTTCCTTATCTGTATTCGATTCACGAGGTATCGCTCTATCTAGTATCATTTCTTGTACTTTATCGAATTTATCCCTCGAAATGATGGCTTCTGGTACTGCATACTCAGATCTCGCTTCATCAAATTCTTCCTTAAGTACCTTTTTCTTACGTCTTTTCTTATCTTTATGATTCCATATATGCATACCATAGTTACGTTCATTCGTTAATATTCCATGTATTGTCGAAGCGGAAAATCTCTTTCCGCTTCTTGATTTATAGCCTTTGATGTCGAGTTGATCAATGACTTCGTTGTATGATGCTCCACTTAGAATACTATCAAAAATATAGTTTACAACTATTGCTTCAATAGGTTCTATGATGTATTTTCTACCTGTAATGGTATACCCATAATTACCAACACCACCAACACTATAACCATCTCTTGATAGTTTCATTCTAACTTTCATTGAATCTTCAACACTTCTTCTACCCACAAATTCATTGGTTGCCCACATAATCTGCTTGATTAAAATTCCAGCTGCTGTATTATCGCCAAGATCATCCCCAGCAATAAAGTAAGCACCATTTGATTGTATCTGTTCAATATAGGTTGCTACGTTCGTAGCATCTCTCGAAAACCTATCAATCTTCATGGTCAACACAACATCAATTTGTCCATCTTTCACCAATTGCATCATCTTTGTATATTCTTTTCGATGCTCAATAAAAAAACCACTGACATTTGACTCTTGGAAAATGAGTTCGTCTGTGGTTTCAAGTACAAAGTTATATTTTGTAATTAGTGTCATGCATGCTTCAATTTGGGTAGAGAGGGACGAGCCAGTCTCGTCCTCTCTTGATTTTCTAGCATAAATTGCAACTTTAAGCTTCTCAGTTTTCTTCTTTTTAGCTAAGTCTAGTAGTAATTCAATCTCACTTTTTCTTAACTCTCTCATAATTCACCCTCAATACTGTTTTCATTCAAATCATCATATGATTGAAGAAAACACGCATATACTTCATACCAATTAATCTGATTTTCGTGCTTAATTAAATGATAAAATGGGTGCATGTATGCATCCTGTAATTGATTATATTGCAAATAGTAATATGCATAATCTACCATGCAGCGTCCAAAGTATGCGACTTCATCATCGAAATCAGTACATTTAAATTCATTTTTATCAAAGACTTGAGATAACTCATGATCAAGAAGAAGCTTAGTTTGATAAGTCTCCCAGTTGTAATATCCACAAAATTCGCTATTTTCCATACTTATTCACCTGCTTTCTGTCTGATTTGTTCATCGTTCCGTTGATTCTTATCTGTTTTTTCATCTTTCTCATTTTCCTTTTCTTTATTAATTTTATTCTGAACTGTAGCAATAACATATTCATCAATAGCTTTAGCTACCTCACTATTGACATGGTAACTCTTGATTCTAAACTGAAAATCAATCTTACCTTTGTGCTTCATCAAAAACTCTCTTTCGATTTTAAGCTTCATCGCCATCACCATCTGAAAATATTGCATCTTCTTGCTCAGGTGTTGCTTGAAAGACGGGTCCCGAATAATTCTTGACTTCGTAAGTCAATTTTGGAACATCTTTTAACATTCCATGCCATGGAATGATTGTCTCATCATCTTTTTGAAAATTGAATTTTATGGTTTTTGCATTCAGTCTTGTGTCTTTAATTGAATAGCGGTCACCTTGTTTTTGAATGATATCATTTTCAGCCCAATATCTTCGGATCACAGTATGATCGAAAATATAATGATTTCTTAACTGTTCATTAACGATTTCAGCTAGAATTGTGATTACTACATCATTACCTCTAAAGCGGAAGTGTCCGAACAGATCACCTTTATGAGGTATCAATTGATCTCCATTTCTACCCAATTTTTCAAAATGAAGATGATTTTTCTGAACGAATGTCTTAATAATTTCAAGAGCTTTCTCACCAATATGTCTTTGTTCTACTTCTTGTTGATCTTTATCGACCATATAATTTAGGACTTCATCAGAATTGACCTCTTTAAATTGCAAAATCTGGTTGACTAGTTTAGCTGTCATATGGATAATCGCAATCTTGCTTGCGATTCTAGATGATAGACTATCCTTAATCAGCAACTTATCTAATACTTCTTTCTTGGATTCTTCATATAACTGCTTAATCTTGTCTTCAGATAGGTTGTTAAATCCACGTACATACAGGCGACCAATGTGTCCGTAGTTATCTGAAATGAATCGCTTGATAGACTCCGCGTGTTCAGATGAATTTGTGAACACAAGGTTATCTGTATCAAGAACACGTGCCATAATACCTAACCTTGTCTCAGAATCACTCACAATCGTTTGCTCACTTGTAATGACAATCATTCCAGACCAAGTTAGACCTTGATCTCTAAATTGAATATCTGATGTCATCCTGAGTTTGGGTTCACTTTGAGCAAGTTGATAGATGAGTTCAGCACGGTTCTTAAATCCACCAGTAGTCGCATCATCAAGACACACAGGAACACCTGATACACCGCGTAGACTGTGCATAAGTGCATTTAACGTTGTATTAAATGTTCTTACTAAGCCCATATTGCTGATTTTTGGCTGACCCCATAGGGAAGCAATGAACTGAGCAGTTGTTGTCTTACCTGTACTAGATGCGCCAGATAGATTAAGTAGTATCGTGCCTACATCTGCGTATTCTTTTAGATAGCTTGCAGCAACTGAACTTAATCCAAGCACTAAAGCAAATCTCATATTCTGATATGGTAGAATAAGAGTCTTAAGGAATTTATCATAATCCGCTGAAGTTCCTGACATGAATTTTAAATTCCGATCAACATACAGTGAACGATGTCCATTGATCACTGTATCTCCCAAAAGGAATTGAGGATTCATACCTACTTGAGTGTAATAGCCAAGCGTTTCATGATAAAGTTGATAATTACTTGCGTTTTGAGCATCCTGCGTTGACATATACAGCCATTCGCGCATCTCATTAGCTAGTTTGAAGTTTAGTAGATACTCTCGATCCGCTAACTCCTTTAACAGACTTTCTGCACTTTGCACTAACAATGCATAATTGATCGTAAAACTTGAAGTTGCTCCATTACATATGGTTTCAAGTACCACCTTGGAAATCGAATCTATGTTGTCATAGATTTTGATAATGGATTTCACATAGATGAGATTACAGACTGATTGAGTCATAATACCCTTGGCATCGATGAAATCCATTTTTTGTGTAACGTAATTCGGTTTTAACATATTTACAACCTTTCTCCGTGTGTACGGAACTTATTTTTACGCAAAAAAAATTTGCGCATAATATGTTGTCCCGATTTAATATTTACCATTGGAATAAATGTTGTGAAATGTTATACTGATATCAGATGTTAGAAATGGGTGATATCATGTGTTACAAGAACTTAATTGAAATGGTCTACAAGTCAAATCTGTTAGATGATTTTGATGTAGAGGTTTTGCAAAGTTATCTAAAAGCTCAAGTAATAAGAAAGAAAAAGGCACTCATGGATTACAGGCAAAAGAAAAAAAGACCCGCTGAATTCACACCACTACTAGCAAGTTCTGAGCATTATATTGAGCAGCTATGGCTACCTTTCTTGATTAATGAATTGAATGCCACAAAAGATATGGTCGGCAATATTTTATGGAACATTAACTACTTTTTTCAAAAGGATACTTTCCCTTCACAGACTAAACCTAAGTATTTCAGATTTAATCCAGGCGAGATAGAAGGATTATATAAAACCTACAACTATAAAGATCTTCATAATGCTGAGATGTACCTCACTGATGTATTAAAATCTCATAACCTGGCTTGTACTGATAAGGATCTTATATGTAAAAAATTATTCAACTTACTGCCTACTCATGTATTTTCTAATGAAGAACTATCTATTTTTGCATCTGCTATTTGTTACTTCAAGACAGTTCATGAATTTGATTTAAAACATAAAACCAATAGACACTCATTTAACATATCGATGTCATTTACTTATGATGATTTTTATCAGTTCCTTATCATTGATAAAAAGCATGAATATTACACAACAAAAAAAGCGTTTTTCATTGCTCAATTACATAAGTACCTAGGAAATGGTATAAAATATACAAGACTTAGAGAATTGCTAACCTTAGACAATCCTCATGATTTCTTTTCAGAAAATGATATTGACTTGCTGTTCAAAATAGTTAAGCATCATTGTAATTATGATTTATCTTCTGCTGAACTATTTGATACTCTTTTCAAAATACAGGAGTTGTCAAAAAAAACAAGGATGTGAATCCTTGTACATTTTTTACGCAAGATATGACGTGATTTATGCATTACATGTCATCAATCCATCAACTTATTTCTTCAAACTTAACTCTTTTAATTACGTCAATAGATTGATAATATTTCAAGCTGTAAGAGGTTTAATCTCTTTTACATCTTTTTCTTTTCTATCGACAAATCTACAAATGTTATCCGGCATCTTAGAACTGTTATCCGAAACATAAGATTTAAAACCTTGACCTACTTTCGTTCTTATCGTTGTTCTTTCAGGAACTTCATATGTGTTTGAATCTAATCTAGAATGCATTAGATATCCAGGTTTAACAATAGGTATGAACGTGATATAGTTTTTCTTAATCACTTTGTAGTTGTTTTTGACGTGCTGCATGGTAATCTTTTGTTCCATTTCAACTACTTCAACGACTTGTGATACACTCATGCCTAATCTTGTAGCTACAATCTTAGCAATGCTAAGCTGATCAATAGATTTTAATTTAGAACTTGGTTTATATTTTGCTTTTGGCATTTCTCTTTCCTCCTTAGTATTCCTCAGCTAACAACATCGTACTGTGTGTGATGTCATCAATGATGAATATCTTAACTTTATCTAACTGCTTATAGCCTTCTCTTAACTTAAACTGATACTCTTTGAGTATTTCTGGAACTTCTTGATGATGTGTAATCTTTAGCTTCTCATCTTCAACTTTAAACTTGAATACTTGTAGGTAATCTGTATCAATTTTTGATTCTACAGATTCATCTACAGCATTCCACAAAAAGATCTGAATTTCAAATGGAATCGTTTCACTAATTCCCTTTGTCAGGTATCTTGTTTCCATCTTGAAGGTGTATTTCTTGTTCACCCTTATGTCCTCCTCCAATCCAGCTTAAACGGTTAACAACAAATCTTTGTCGTTTCTCCTCGTTATTGATATAGGTTGCTTTTACTGCTACTAATGCATCTATTTGAAATGTCTTTACAAAATCTGCATTTGGTGAGTCCATATCAAAAGTGATGAGTGTTGGTTTCTTTTCATCCTTGTTATCAACACTCAGTGTAATTTCAACAACTTGTTGATTCTTTACTAGAACATCCTTAAGACGTCCTATGAAAATGCATTGATTAAGCATTTTTCTTTCCTTTTACCTTTCTAATATCACAAAAGATGATTCTTGTATCATCTATTAACCCAATGGTTACATATAATCTGCCTTCTTTTTCAAAATATGAAGCTTGAAGTAATGCAGGAAGATTCTCTTCAACGGTAATCTTTGCAATAAATTGCATACTTGATTCAACTAACGCTACAAGTAATTTTTTAGCATTTAAGCTGTCTAATTCTTTATCTTGAAACGCATAATCAATCACATCAAAAATATCTGATGTAATATGATATTTTTTTGAGCCTTTTCTATGTACCAGTACCTCCTCTATTGCTACAGGTTGGTCAAGTGGTAAAAACGGTGCTTCCCATTCTCTTTGATAGGCATTTAGTATAACTTTGTCTCCATCGACTCTTATGAGCATTGGCCCATTTAACACCACAACATCTTGTAGTGTGTTTTCATTTTCTTGATTAATCTTTTTCATCATCATTTATCCTTACCCTTCTTACTCTCTTCGATGAATTGAAGAATTGTTTTTCTTTAGCAATTTGAACATTGCCATAACGATCTTTTACAACCAATGTTCTTTGAACATACCCTGATAGATCGTGTCCTTTTCCACCAAACTTCATGTCTTTGACTAAGTTCCCTTGAAAAAAGGATGGAGAGACTTTAGGTTGGTTCTTCGAATAGTCTTGATTCCTTACTAATGGTTGGTGTCTTTTTTGTTGCTGTATTGCGGGATATTTGCTTTTTTGTTTATCCATATCGATACTTCCCTTCTTTGATTTATATGAAAAATGTCTACTTGAATAATGCTTTAGGACAAATTAGGACATTACCAACCGCCCATATTCCGAATATTTGTTTAGCTAGATGATTGAACTCTAGGTTTTTTAGTAAACCTTCTTCATTCACTAAGACAACGTAGTGCTTGTTCTGAAAAGGATAAGTTTCTATATACCCTTCTACATAACTTTGTAGTTCTTCCAAACTGAACTCTTTATGCTCTGGTTTGACGAATTGAATTTTATAATCTTTGGTAATCAATATTGCTTCATTTGGATGAAGTCCTAGCTGATAGAGCCGCATTGGGACAACAACATAATCATTACACTTTTCGCAGCAAGGTTTTGCTGAGATGGGTTCAGCATTGTTTGGATAACCGGTAATTTCTTTATTGCAAATTGAACACTTCATTTGTATCACTCCTCATATGATTAAAGTAAAAAAGCGACCAATCAATGATTAGTCACTTTGTTCATATTAATGATATATTTTCATGGTACATCTATTTACAAAAGGAATGGGGCATTAAATGCCCCATATCATCTATACAGTTAAAATCAAACTTAAAATACGATGGAGAAAGCGTTCCATCCAGCTTTCGGACGACCCAGGTTTGACCCTCAATTTAAGCAAAAATACATAGTCCAGCGCATCACTGGAATTTCTATAGATGACACTACAATTATATCATAATTTCTAATAATGAATTTTCTATTTTTATGAAGTTAAAAATCAAAATTATCTATATCTGAATCCTTTACGAGTGGCATCTTAATTTTATTTTCGTCAATCTCTATTTCGTTAATCTCTATCACTTTTAATATGTCAGCATCCAATACTAATCTCGCCATTAAAGAATCTATAGGCAACTGAATCACAAAAGGTTCTTCTTCAGTACCAAAATTACCATCAAGGAATGCTGCATTACTCCACTCATCAGTATCTTTATGCTCGATATACCAACTTATTAGATTATTTTCTAAGATAAATTCAGCAAAAGTAGTAGATTTTTCCAAAACAGATTGCTTTATAAAGCTAAATGGATACTGAACTCCAATTTTCAAAGTATAAAAGAACAAACCCTCTGAAGCAGCCATATAAAGTGGACTGCTAGAATTCAATTTAAAGATACTTCCATAAAGTTCTTCTATAATTTGGTATGTAGTCTCATTATAACTATCGAACTTCTCAATAAATGTGTTGATCAGTAAGATATCCCAATTAAAAATATCTTTATAGTATTTAAAAATTGATTTGGGAGAATCATATAGAGCTAACAAAGTTTCATTTCTCTTGAAAAATTCCCTATACTTATTTATCGTTTCTTCATCCCAGTTCACATAAAATCTTTCTAGATTACTATTTTTCATTTGTTCCATTAATAAAAAAAGATACATTTCACTTCCATCCAAATTTGGTTGTGTAAATTTGAATCTCAGGTGATCAAGTAAATCAAAGAAATCCTCCTGAGAAAAAGAGTTGTTACCAGTCAATGACTCTAAGATTGCACCTATTTCCATAAAATCACTTGTAGATTCCATCTTAAGCAATTCTTTGCTAAACTTTTTATCGAATCGAGCGTTAATTTTCATTTTTAATATCCTCTATGTTATTGATTTCATTCAATTCATCATCATATTTACCTAATATTGTCTTCAAACTCACAATGTTTTTTTTCATGTTTTCCTCCGAATTTCTTCATAAAAAATCAATCCATTATCGATATTCCTAAAAAACATTTTTGATTATCAAAATTTGTGCAGCTGATAGTATATCCAAGTTTCTCATTTCGCATAAGTGTCTTCTATATTTTTCAAATCCGATACTTTTGTTCCGTTATACTCAAAATATGCTAGTCCCTGATAAGATCCGGATGGACTGACTTGATTTTTCCTAATATGCTGTCATTTAATATACGCTTTTTCTCTTAGCCAACATGTGAATTTTTCGCTTCTTTTCTCTTCATTATATAGATCATTATTCTTTAAAACCTCATCTAAATTGAGCACTTCCACTTCTGAAAGTTTGGTCTGTTTTACTTTATAAAGTTTTAGAGGATTTGTTACCGTAAATACTGAATTACCATTAACTATTGATGATTTAAATCCTTTTTTTTGTAAAATTTTACCTTTAACATATATATGTCTATCACACACAAATATCAATTTTCCCTCTTGAAATGCTTTTTTACTTGGATAATAAGTGAAGTACTTTTCCCATGGTTCTTCAATAGCATCCCATTTTATAGCGTCGACCACTTCAAAACTGACTTCAAAGTTTTCATAATCTTTTTGACTAATTGAAATGTAAGGTAGTGTATCTTGTCTGAGGATAAATTCAGATTTAGTTTTATAAACACCCTGTGTATAACTACGTAACTTCATATGATTTTCCATAATGAATTCCTCTGTCAAATCATTTCTTTTGATATTTTTGTACCAATATACACCACTTGTAGACTGATTAATATCTTGAAAATCTTCTACTTTTCCCATATTTAACCTCAAATGTTCTCGTTTATATTTTTTAGAAAATTAAAGTAATAATCATCATGATAAAATTAAGGATTCCTGCGATACCGATAGCGACTATAGCATATAGTATTCTGCTTACATTGATTCCGAGTTTTACACCAAAGTATGATGATACACTAGAAAGAATCAAACCAACAATATAATAGGTAACTTTATGTTTAAAAAGAAAACTCAAAATGGATTCATTTAGTACTGAAAAGATGACATCATTTAGCATAATTAGTACTTCTATCACTAATTCAATTGCTGGAATGAAACCAATTGCAAGCACTAGTAATATAAATAAGAATATAGTTTTACCTTTGTTCATTATCAAACCATCTAAATTATTTTATCATCACTTCATTTAAAAAATCTGGTATCATCCGTTTCACATTAAATCACTTTTATAGCAATTCTGCCTTCTATCAACATTCGGTGATAAAGACCTTTCGACTTACCAAATTTACATTCATACTCATATATTAACAACTGTAGATCTAAACTTCTCTCTTGTGATTTATCGATATCATTAAAATTCGAATAAAATAGTGTGATTGTCGTATCACTTTCATCAATATTCGCCTTGTTAAAAATAGCGAAAAAGTAGGAGTAATCCTGTTTATTTAATGAGTGTCCATATATTCTGATATCATCAACTTCCTTTAATAAAATTTTACCATTATATATATCAGAATTTTGTATCAATTTACCTTCCAACAATGACAGTCTATACGTTTTCGTAAAAACATAAATTGGATTAATCGGTGATATGTCAATGGAATCAATCCCAAATATGATTTCTTTATTGATTTTATTTAAAACTGTACCATGAATATTCTTAAAATTAGTGAAATTCATTCCTTTTGGAGAACCTAATCTTGTGTAGTTAAAAGACAAAATATTTGCTTTATTGAGTTCGTCATTTAATTTTCTAATTTGATCTTCGTTTTCTAAACTAGAATTAAGTGGAACTTCTAAAATTTTTGCATATGTCAAATTTGCTTCAAAGTGAATTTCTTGATTAGCATTATGTAAAATATTTCTTAGATATTCGAAAAAATCATTTTCAAGCTGTTTTAAATCAGCCCTCAACACTGTAAGTATTTTATCCATATCATTCATCACAATTTCAGAGGAATGGCGAAAGAAATCAACTTTTCGAGTAAAAAAATCTTCTAAATTGTTCACTCTATCAAGAAGCCATAGAAACTTGAATTTTCTAGGTGTATTATGAAGGATATTAATTGTATTATATTTGGATCTCAAAGTTGCATTATATGGATTAAAATTAGCGATAATATCTTCTAAATTAATATCAAATTCTGAAGATTTTTTGTAAAGAAAAGATAACATAATTTGTTCAATATCTTTCCACATCCAACTTTTTCCATCTTCGTGATATGAAAGTAATAATGCCCACCAAAGATTAATCCTTGGACTATGAGATGAATCATAATGGTTCGAGTCTACCAATTTATCGTAAGCTTCTTTGTATCCGATTTGAGATTTTAGAAATATGAAAAAAGCTTCATAAGAAGTGTTTAAATTGCAATGCATATCAAATCCATTACCAATTATCAATAATTTTGACATATATTAGCCTCCAAATCTATTTAACAAACATTTCCAAAGTTAAATACCAAAGTATGGTTTCTCCTCAATTTCATCTAATAAGCTTCTCTAAGTTTTTACCTATTGCTTATTACTGAATCTCTAATTAAATCGGGAATCTTCACTTCAACATCAAACAACTCTCTCATTTGATGGTATGCAAAAGCAATTGCATCAATCTCGATTGCTTGTTTTAAGTATGAACTATCATCAATTGGTGTATTCTTCCCTGATGGTTGATTATATTGATTGAATTCTTTTTCCCAAGCTTCTAGTGTTTTGATATCTTCTCTAGATCTCGTATCAATACAATACTTTTGATATGCATGTCTAGTCTCATGAAGTGCAGTAATCATGATTTCTAATTCATTACTTCGATTGACCCAATCTTCATTGAATATTACTTCATTATCTTTATATCGATAGATACTTGATATTTCTGGATTGGGAAAATTAGAAGGGCTTGCGTAGAACACTTCTAGTAGTGGGATGTTAAGGATTTTGGACGCTATAGTTACACCGTGAAGAATTACGTTTTTTTTATTCATTTTTGCTTTCTCCAAAATAAACAAATCATATAATATCAATACCAGGCAAACTATCAATTATTTTTATGTGTTTCAAACTAACATTAATGATTTTCAGCAACAATTCAAAGACATATTTGCCATCTTGATAATCGTTAGGGTTATTTACTATTTCTGTTTTTTTGTCAACGATTCTTTGATATCTTTCCATAACCCATTCTATAGCAGATTTACCGTTAATTACATACTCATAAGCTTTTTCTGGTATTGATGATATGGTTATCCATTTATTGTAGACAATTGAGCTCCTATCAGTGGTCTTTTCGAACTGCATTCGCTCTACAGTATATTCCTCTTTTTTGAGTTCTACAGTAACTTCCGTGCATGTATCTTCTTTTTCGTAATTTATGTGTAATTTTGCTAATTCTTCTCCAGCATTTTTGAAAGTCCAAAAATCATTTAAAACGGGGATTCGCGCTAAAGATTTTTTTAGGTCGTTCGTGTATTTTTCTCTATAAGTTTTGGAATGCAAAACACCATATACATAATAAAATATATCTTTTTTTGTAATTTTAGAATCTACATTTTTATTAAAATTCTTCAAAATATGGTCAGATATTCCATCAACTCGTGAATATCCTCCAAATGATTCTCCGAATAAATCTAGTGTATTGGATGGTTCATAATAATATAGAGGAAAGCATTGACCGTTAAAATTCAATTGCAAATCTACAAATGTATCCGCTATTAATACTGAGTAGTCTTTATTACTTCCAATTCCAGATGTACAAATGACATAATTTTCTGTAAAATCATTTGGAAATATGGATTCCCAAGACGATGGGCGTTCAATCAAATCTCTCTCGAAATAAGCAAATTGCTTAAAGAATGGCCGATACATGACTGTTCTAATTTTGTTTTTATCAAAAACCATCTTCTCTTTTTTAATGAACTTTTTAGTTAAATTCACTGACCAGTTAGTCTTTCTTAGATCTTCGGATTTATACCTAGATATATCCTTATCTTTTTTTGTAACTAGTTTACAACATCTTTCAATTTCAGCATTATAAAAATCAATAAAACCAGAGATTGTTTTCTCTAAACCTTTTTTTGATGAATTATATATCCAAGAATCTCTTGAAGTAAATAAACCTGTAGCATATCTCGGTATAAAATAGGTTATACTTTCTTGTTTACTCTTATCTCCAATAATCGCATAGTTTTCAAACTCTTCATTTCGCGAGTTTATCCAATCATTAAAGGAGTCTGGATAGACTTTAATCCAATCTATATTTGTTATGTTTTGATATTCATCAATAATTCTTAGTTTTTCCTCTCTGTCAAGGTAATCTCCGATATCAAAATAGTGAATAAAATCGTCCTTCTGCATATCAGGGTTTTTTACAAGCAGGGTAATTGCAATAGGAGTTCTACTACCGCTACCGAAAATTTTACCCCCTTCTTTTCTCGACAACTCTCCTGAGGTTCTTTGATTTCCTCTTAAATTAAAGATATATATACTGGAAAATTCATCAAAAAGACACTTTCGAAAGCCATCCATTCCAGCATTATCAATAAAAGCACCATTCGATACAAAGCAGATTACGCCTTTGTTAGTTATTCTATCAGATGCCCATCTAAATGCTTTTATGTAAGAGTCGTAGAGTCCTTTATTTTGCTGTGCATTTGAGTTTTTTGAATACGAATCCTGAATTGATTTATCTAGTAATGGATAGCCCAAATTTTGATTATTGTCATTTGCATTTTTCTGACCAATTGAATAAGGTGGATTTCCAATGATGACTTGTATATCGTTTTGAAGTTGCTTAATGGCACGTTCATTGTTTTCCATCATAATCTGATCAACTAGAGCTTTGCTATATGGATTAATTGGACTCTTATTTTCTGTCATTTGAAAAGTATCGGTTAATACCATGCCTGGAAACTGGCTGTAGTCATCAGAATCCATCCCCTCATGATATGCTTGTTCAATATTTATAAGGGCTATGTAGTAAGCTAAAAGAACGATTTCATTTGCATGTAAATCATAATTATACTTAAATTCTAAATTTGGATGTTTTTTGAGAATGGTTTGTATTAATCGAACGATAAACGTCCCAGTTCCAGTAAAAGGATCTAAAATCTTAACTTCTTTACTACTAAGAGATAGATTGAAATGTGAATTAAGTGTTTTTTCAACACTCTGAATTATAAAATCTACTACTTGAATTGGTGTGTAGACTATTCCCAATTTTTCTACTTGTTTTGGTAAAGCAACTTTAAAAAACTTTTCATACAACTCTAGAATTATTTTTTGCTTCCCTTCAAAATTATCAATTCCTGAAGCCCTCTTTCGAACACTGTTATAGAAACCCTCTAGAACTCCATGCTCTTTTTCAAAACGTTTTTCATTTAGAATAGAAAGTATTTTTTCCATTGCAACAGATACTGGATTCATTTTGTGAAAACTATAATCTTCAAAGAGTGCATCAAATACCGGCTTAGTGATTAAGTGCTGGGCAAGCATTTCAATAGCTTCTTGGCGATTAATTGATGGGTTTATATTAATTTTTAAATTATTCAAAAAGTTATCGAATGCTAAACTATATTTGTCATTGTTTTCATTTAACAAATCGTTGATCCCATCAATGTGTCTTTGTGCAATCAATGCAATATCTTTTGCCCATGTTTCCCAGTAAACTCTACTACCAACTTTTTCTACAATTTTTGCGTAAATCGAGTTTTGCCAAGACTGAAAAAACTCAGGTCCAAACTGCATTTCAGTCTGAGTAGTAGTCTCGATCTCTCCTCCACCAGTTACTCCGATAATCGATATTTGATCTGGCTTTCTTTTGTTAAAGTTTATTTTATTGATTGTATTATTGAATCTATCGTCGTGCGAACGTAAAGCTTGTAGTACATCCCATACTATCTTATATCTTTCATTATCTTTCAGCGCATCTTCAGGACTAATATCCGATGGAATTCCTACTGGTAATATGATGTATCCATATTTTTTACCTGGAGCTTTTCTCATAACTCTTCCAACAGATTGAATAATGTCAACAATTGAGTTTCTTGGATTAAGGAATAATACAGCATCTAAGCTAGGAACATCAACACCTTCAGATAAACATCTTGCATTTGACAAAATCTTGCATTTTTCATCTATCTCTTCCTGTTTTAACCAATCTAGCTTTTTGTTTCTTTCCAATGAATTAAAAGTTCCGTCAACGTGGTCAATCTCAATATCAATCAATTCAGTATCTGGAATCTGTTTTTTGTATTCCTTAATAACCTCTAGAAATTGTTCACTAATTCTTTTGGAATCTGCAATTCTATTGGAAAATGCAACTGCTCTCTTCATTGGATATGGATCGGCACCGAAACTATCATCTATCATTCCTAGTTCGCTATCTATTTTTCCTTTTTTACTCAATCCATTCCAACATCCTAATATTTTTACAGCGTCGTCTAGTTTGAGTTCGCTATTATGATCAGTAATAAGTCTTTGTAGTGTTCGACTAGCAAATTTCTCGTCTACAGCAAGTACTAAGACTTTGTAGTCAGATAAAATATTTTGATCTACCGCTTGCGAAAAAGTCAAGTTATGGAAAGTAGGACCGTATATTTCTTCGTCGTCCATTGATGCAAGAATTGCTTCTTTTTCTTCTGCTTTTCCTTTTGATTCATCCCCATATATTCTGGGCGTTGCTGTCATATACAATCTTTTTTTAGACTTAATAAAGTTGTTATTATGGACTTTGACAAAATATGACTCATTATCACCTTGTAATGTTACTCCAGTTGTTCTATGAGCTTCATCGCTAATGATCAAATCAAATATGATTGAATTGTTTTTTTGTACAAGACTTACTATATCAATAGACTGGTAAGTAGAAAAGAAAATAATATTTCCGCCTGTTTTTTTATATGCATTATAATATTTAGCAACTGTTAACAGATCAGTTGATGCGGGCATTACTACATCATTCACTGAAATATCTTCATTGTTACTAGCCTTAGAATCAGAACAAACAGCAATGAAATGAGTGTTTTTATCAATTTGTGCACCCCATTCTCTAATTGTTTGAGATAGCAGCGATATGGAAGGAACTAGAAAAAGGATAATCGAATTTCCATCCATAAGATTTTCAGCAATCTTCAGAGAGGTAAATGTTTTTCCACTACCACAAGCCATGATGAGTTTGCCGCGATCATATTTATTAAATCCTTCATTAACATCTTTAAATGCAAGCTCCTGAAATGGATAAAGCTTTTTGGGTTCCTGTAAAACTAAAGACTCTAGATCATCATTATCAAATTTATCCCAATTTATTGAGGAGTTTCGAAAATCAGATAATCCAATTCTAGAAATCGGAATCATTTGATTCTTAATTGTATCCTCAGCATTTTTTGTCCATTTGTCTATTGTGCTTATTATTAATCTTCTAGTAAAAAAATAACTTTGTTCATCGATTTTAAAACTTTTCCCGGAAGCAGATAGAAAAGTATCAAGATCACTTTTTGAAATGGATGTACCAGCTCCGTAGAACTTGCATTGAATAGCCCAAAATGTGTTAAAATTCTTCTCTTTTACGATAATATCTATACCGGTATCATTCATTTTTTCTCTATATGGCCAATCCGACCACAACCAAGCTTCGTCAATGAAATCAGAATACAGCGGATCCGTCTTAAGATACTTTATAACGAAATGCTCAAACTTATTCCCTTGATCTCTTAGAGATGTGCTTTCTTCTCTAAATTTTGACATTATCAAATCGAACTTATCCATATTTCCCTCCACATGCAAAAATGATGATTTATTAACATTATACCATTTTTGATTGTTTACAAAACATTCAATTTACCACGTCTACCACGCCAAAACCAAGGGTCATCCCAAAACTTATCTACGTATAAGTAGCTTTTAATCTTAATTTTCTCAAACTTGTTATTACTTTTCGTTATTATGCAACACTTTAGCTTATTTGCAAATTAGCTTCGGCGAAAATCTCAACACTACTCTTTTCCTCTACATTTCATAATTCTAGCCCAAGAAAATTTAGTCATTGAAATTTAGTGGTTGTCTCAACAAAGACAAAAAAAGACACTCTCTTAAATGAAAATGACTACTCGGCTAAGTATGTGACCCGCACCGGTTTTGAACCCGTGTTTCTAAAAATAGTTGCTAATTAAGAAAGTCTCACAAAATCAGCAAAACACCAGAAACACCGAAAACACCTGTATTTTTGATATGAGAACCCTAGAAATTCATATATCACATTTTTCATCATTTATCCCCAAAATCCCAAGAAGTTCCAAGGATTTAAGTTTTTTAAAACTTCACAGCCAATCAAATATAAAAATTCCCAAATTTTCAAACCACATATTGATATTTAGATTTCATAAGTTGTCCTATTTTACTAAAAATCATCAAATGAAACACATGGAGTCGTTATCATATTTTTGACGCTACCCCTAGAAGTTCTGTACCCTAACAGCTAAAAACGCTGATTTTGGTCAAATTTACCCCTTTTTTACAGTAAAAAAAGCCAACATTTACGTTGACTTTTTGGCTCTACTAAAGCATTTCTATACAAAAGTACGTGGGTAAGAATGGTGCCGAAAAACCCAGTCGAACCCACGACTCGATTAAAAACGGCGTTTAGTACTAATAATCACTAATTATTGTTGTCAAATATTTATTTTCCAATATAACAAAATTCATCAATAGTTCTCTCGAAATAGCAATCTTACTTTTTTATCTTTGGACTTATAAACTCTATAGAGAAATATTCTCAAGGATAGCTAAATACAATAAAACAACCTAACTCAAAGTATTTTTGATGTTTTAATAATGAAAAAACATCTTGGTTTGATATGAGATTACTGATATGCTTTCTATTTTTATGATGCTGTTTTGGCAACCATCATTTTCATTGCTGAACTATTTTGTTCTGATGCAAATATTTCTATTTTCACTACTTTGATTTCCGGGTCTATTATTATGCCATAATCAATCTCTAAATCAACAACAAACGATCTCTTTAGTAGAGTGAAAAAATCTTCCATTTTAAACACACTTAATTCATACTTAGAAGTGAAATTTACAATTAATCTTCGCGTTTTTTCAGTGACCTCATGTCCAAATGAGATGTGAAAATCATTCAAATTTTCATCAGTCATTATGACTTTATATTCAATAATCTTGTCTGCATCGCCAAAATCAGAATCATCTAAAATCATAAGATGTTCTGATTTCAAAATGCTCTTTATTGCCCTTTTAATAATATCTTTTTTATTCATGTGTCCTCCAATTATAACTTTGTGTTATTAACACATAAGTTTCTCTTTCAGTTTTCGCTACCATCATGATTTGTTTACGAAAATAAAACATACTGATCAAATCTACAGTAATAATGAGTCATTAATAAAAACTAATGTATGGGTCAAATCGATATTTTTTTTCAACATGTATTCTATTTGATAGATATCATTTACTTTACAACATACATTAAAAAAACAAGCCACTAGGTTGTTACGAGTCTTTTTGATTTCGCTTTAATGCGTTTATATACTTTTACACCTAATAGTGTCAATGGAACAGAAGCTAAGATGGTTACTGCAACGATAAGAACTTCTCGTTTAACTCTAAGTTGTTTTAATTTATCAATTGCAAAGAAATATCCTTGCCAAGACCCTTCTTCAAATCCTAAATCATATCCTTCAAAAACACCTTCTTCAAATCCCAAATCATATTCGTCCAAAAATTCCATTTTGATTTTTCTCCTTTTTAATTAGCATTAACATAACTTTGTTTAATATATGCTTCATGATCAAGCAATTTTCTACCATTTTCAAGAGCTTCTTTTCTATTTTGAGCTGAGGCGTATCTGTTTCCAAGGTGTCTTATATGATCTTTTCTAAAATGTGGGGATTTCGAAGAACCTTTGATAGTTTTAGAAACTTCGTCTATAACATCACAAGTCAGTGTGTTAGTATCATAGACAGGAACAATTGGGATTACTGTAATAGGGATTCTTGCTTGTTTTTTGTAATTCACTCCAAAAGCAATACCTACTCCCATTAATACTAAAATTCCAGCTCCAAATGATAATTCAACTTTATGCTCTTTTATCCATTTAAATACTTTTCCTTTTTTTGTTTTAAATTTTTTTATGTCCACATCTTTCACCTCGCCTAAACTATTTCTTCTTTATTAGCAATGTCAAAACTTGAGTCATCTATCTTTCCTATCTCTCTACATTATTGTAAATAAATGTTTCGATTGCTTTTGAAAAATACAACATGAAACCATTTTCTAATCCATTCTCATACTTATCGATGTTTTCTTTGGAACCATAAAAATCTCTAAGTAGTTTCATAATTCTATCGAGATAGTTTTTATTTAACCCAAAACCTTTATAAAACAAATAAATATCATTAACATATTTTTGAATCAAAGATGATGTGTAACTAGCTTTATAGCTATTTTCATATATCGGATCAATTAAATTATCAAATAGTGAATCAAGATCTTCAGTGTCACTATAGAAATGACTTAATACCTCTAAAATAAATTCTTTTTCCTCTACTGATAAATCCTCCAGTTCTGATATCAAGTAAATTAATATAAACTTTCTAATTGAAGAATTTTTTATCATTTTATCTAAGAGTTTGTCAATTTTAGCTACTTGGTCCTGAAGAACGTCGTCTGAAGAAGAAATCTTATCGCTTTGGTCAGCAATTTCAAATAACAAATCAAGAATTTTTTCCGATGCTTTCTTACTTAATTTATGTTCAAAAATATTTTTATCTTCTTCAATTGCTTCATTAGATTTAAACCATATATCAGAAAATATTTTCGATGCTTCTAAACTTGAATCTTCTTTGTTTAGAAACAAAATAATTGCTGGTCTAGCTTCAACATACATGTTTGCCATTCTTACATAATCTTGTAATGTATCAAGCATTGACTTAAGATGCTTGCGCTTTTCCTCAGTTGTCAAATCACGTAATATTAGTATCTCTTTTTTATTTTTTCCTATTCCCATACACACTTTTATTAACCATAAATCTTCTAGTTCCTCGTCATTGAATGTCCACTGCGGTCCTCCACCACCTCTTGGGGTTAAGCTCTCTGTTCTTTTATCTGGGTAATATCCTTGGATTGTTGTCCTTGGAAGTCCAGTAATTCTTACAACGTCTTTCATTTTATACTCCATAATTATCACCTCATATACTCATTATATTTTGCCGTGTTCGGCAAGTAAAGCCTTTTATTGATTTTATTAGAAAATTTTTATGTTCCCTATTTAAATTTAGAAAGACCTTTAAGCTAATCTTTGCGATGGATTCATTACACTATACTGTTAGTTTCTCACTTTCACTAAAAGAAAAAACCACCAAAGTGACTCTTCTTCATTTTATGTTTTTATAAAATTATGTTTTTATATAAGGTTATTATGCTAGATCATACTCTAGACGCTGAAAATCATCCAGGTTAGAAAACACCAGAAACACCGAAAACACCGGTGTTTTTTTATAAAGGGATGCCTAGATATTCATACCCCTGAATTTTAGTGTTTGCGATCCAAAACTCCAAGAAGCTCCAAGGATCCATAGTTTTTTTGGATTTTAGCAAATCACTGATAATGATCTAGTAACAAACATAAACCACATATGGACTTTTAGGCTTCACAGACTTGTTAATTCGATGTATTCAAGAAGAAAGAAACACGCGGTTTAGTTGTCACATTTTACACCACACCCCTAGAAGTTCTGTACCCTAACAGCAGAAAACGCTGATTTTGGTCAAACTCACCCCTTTTTTACAGTAAAAAAAGCCAACATTTACGTTGACTTTTTGGCTCTACTAAAGCATTTCTATACAAAAGTAAGTGGGTTGGAATGGTGCCGAAAAGCCTGCTCCAACCCACGACTTACATGAATTTTCAATACAAACTCTCATTTTAAATCGATGTTAATCATGATGTGAACTATCACCATTAACGTTTCTTGTTTGCATATATTTATGATACAACTCGTTATAACATTTTTAGTTGCAGCTTGATATTTTATCAAATCAGATGTGCCTATTTTCACCCATTAATTATATTGTTAGTATTTATCCCTTTTCCCTTTGTTACATCTCTCACACAACGTTTGAAGATTAGCATCCGTTGATTTCCCACCTTTTGACACTGGCATAATATGGTCAACTTCCAGCCGAACTCCATCGGTAGCTTTTGCACCACAAATACAACACTTGAAACCATCTCTTTTCATTATGTCATAGCGCTTGTCATCCGAAATAATAGCGCGTTGCTGCTGAATAAATGTCATTTTACCTTCTTTTTCCAACGCCATCTGGTAACATTCCAAAATATCGTTAAATTCATATTTATCATCTCTATCGTAGTTATCATATAGTACTGTTGCCATTAAATGCAATATCACATACGGGAATTGAGGGCTGAAAGTTCTTGCATTAAGTAACTCCTCTTCATATTTTTTGAGTTCTTTAAATCTATTTTCCGTTGTCGTACTTAAATTTTTTGCAAACCAATTTCTATTATCGCTGGGTGCAGTTGATATATCTTTGTAAAGTCGTCTTGTTTCAAAAACCTTCAAAACCTTCTTTTTATATTCATTAAATATAATGAAAATATCAATATACTTATTAATTAACTCTGTATACACTATCATTTCTTCATATATTTTCCCAGATAAAAATGCTTTGAAGTCAAACGAACCCGGCCAAACTAATGCGCCACCACAACTCGATCTACCATATTTTGCTTTACTTGTGCGTTTTTCATATTTTATCGGCTCTGCTTTTATATCATCAAAATTATAATTGTTGTACTGGCTGTTAATCGTCTCAATTTCACGCCACATTGCGTTATTATTCCTAATCGTTATTTTTGCATCTTCAAATTGCATATTGCCTCCGTTTGTCCTTATATGTTTTTTTTTATATGCTTATCTTTGTCAAGATTCTTTTAGTGTGTACGGGATTTATCCTTGATACAAATTAGAACACAAAATTAACATGCAAATCTATAATGTTGTAAATATTACACTCTAATTATTATTGTACCCATAATCTTTTAATTTTAATACTGAATTAATACCATATTATTGTACTCTATGTTCTTTGTACTTGTAATAGCTAAAAATTGACTGTTTAGAAACCTTTAAAGTCTAATTCTAATAGCTGGTCTAACTGTTTCATATGCCATAGCAGAAAAACTATGATGCCACCCCGGACATGTGTGATAAGGTCTCCAACTAGTTATCTTTCCATAATGATTAATAATCACGACAGCTTTTGATGATTTGCTTGCCCTACTACTCCTTGTCCAATATGTTCCTGAGAGAGTAGTTTTACTTTGATATCCCATAAGAGCAATAGCATAATCTGTGCAGCTAGCTTTTCTGCTATTATCATCAATAAAATAATTAGGATTCTCATAGTCTTCTTTTGCTAATAGAAACACATTGTCAGTATAATCCTCAATAATTGTAGAAATTATCTTTTTTTTATCAATTTTAGTAAATGCTTTATTATAAAAATAATTATTTAAATCCTCTCTTATTGTGCTAGTTCTATAATTATTGTTTTCATAACTAAAATGAAGGGTATCAATCAAATATTTAGAAAGTAATAACAAGAAACCATCATCTTTAATTGTTTCGTAATTTAATACTTTCCACAAAAGCGGTTCTTTTATAAATTTCCCTTCGCTCTTAGTAAATTGATAGTAAGAGCCGAAATAGATGTAGAACTCATTATTACTTTTTTCAATCAAATCAATAAGCAATTTAATTATATCTGCTTTACTCATACCTTTAGTAGCTTCTATGTAATCTAAATAGTTTTGATTAATTGTTTGCATTTATGAATTCTCCCTAAATTTTCGAGTCATTTATTATTTAGATTTAAGTAGTAATTATTTTGCCCAATTTCTTTATTGCTTTACTTTCAATTTGTCTTACACGTTCTTTCGTGATACCTAAAAATTTGCCAATTTCTTCTAGTGTTTTTTCCTCTGATTCAATACCAAATCTCATTTTTATAATAGTTTGCTCTCGTTCGTTTAATACTTGTAGAATTTCAGCAATATATTCTTCAAGTTGTTTTATCTTATTGTATTCTTCGGGATTTGGGTTGTTTGTATCTTCAGTAAAATCATTAAGAGTAGAATCCCCATCTCCAATCGGACTATCTAGAGATAAAATATCATTGATATATAAGTTAATCATTTTTAATGTAACTATTGATATTCCAGTGAAATTGGAAATAGTTTCAATGTCTGGCTCTACACCATGTTCATTAACATAGCTTCTTTTAAATCTACGAACTTTAGATAACGTATCATAAACATGTACTGGAATCCGAATAGTTCTTGAATTATTAGCGATTGAACGTGAAATTGATTGTATTATCCACCAAGTTGCATATGTAGAGAACTTAAACCCTTTTTCAACTTGATATCCATCTACAGCTCTCATAAGTCCCATTGTTCCATCTTGAATAAGATCCATCAATGAAACATTGGAATATGTATATTTCTTAGCTATACCTACAACCAGTCTGAGATTAGCGACAATCAATCTATCTCTAGCTTCTTTTCCTAGTTGAATAACCTTTTCATCTATAGAATCACGAGCCATTAATACCATTGTAGCAAGTTCGATTTCTTCTTCTCTTGTCAGCAACATAACTTGACCAATATCCTTTAAATATATCCTAAATGGATCATTAAAATTAACAAAGTCTTTTGGATTTGATAATTCTTCTTCAATTATCTCCAAATCAAAAATGGTTGGTTCTTTTTCCAATTTCAATTACTTTCTCCTAGTTTATTTTTTTTATAGGTTGATATATGAATTATACACATCTATATTATATAGTCAATAGAATGAGATTTTTATATACTTATCTATTAGTTTCATACCATTGCAGATATTGTAATTTTAATGATAATAAAATAGGTCTTTTATTGTTTCTTTTACACCATTAAATAATTGATTATAAATCCATTCATCAATAGATTTAATTTCGTAAATCAATGTTTCTATTTCATTAGAAATGGTTATATTCAAATCTAATCCTAAAATGATTTTATTAATTTCTAGCATTAACGAAACAAATTTCATAACATCATTGGATTTAATTGCCTCAATAAATTTATTTAATTTATTTTCTAACAATATTAAAGTTTTTTCCAATCTCCTAGAAGTCTTATAGTCAAATCGATCAGCTAAAGGCTCAAATCGTGAAACACCAAGATCATGACAAACAGGATATTCAAATCGATCTGCTACTATATTATAATCAAAACTATGTTCAACAGGTGTTTCTTCAATTTGTGGCACATCATAAACTTTATTATCTCTTTCATTAATTGCTAAGAATGATGTGTATTTTGAATCGATTTGATTTTCGATAGCTATTTTAACAATTAAA
>JAIPGC010000013.1 GCA_021736335.1 Acholeplasmataceae bacterium
GACCAATAATGGAAGAAACTGCTGCTGATCTAATTCAATTAACCTTTCTTCAAAATATTTACGATTAGGCAATCGTGTAAGAAAATCATGATTGCTTGTATAAATAATGTCTTCTTCCCTTTGTTTTTGTTCTGTGACATCCATAACCATAGAGATGATCAGTGGAGAATTAGGCACATTCACGCCTTGGGCAGTTATGTAACGTACGATTTTTCCATTCTTGGTAATAGGCACATATTCCCATCTTTTTAGTTTGGGATCATCACTCGCTAATCCTGTCAATACTTTTTGTTTAATTTCTTCTCTAAAAATCTCGTCTTCATAAACTTCATCCCAAAAAGATCCGGCTTTCATCAATCTCTCTCGTGTCGTCCCATAAAATATGGGAAAATTATCGTTCATATACTCAAATTCAACTTCAGGATCTACAGAATTCACGGCAATACCAATGGTTAAATTATCCATCACACGCTGTAATTGATCAACTGTTTTTTGAAGTTGAACCTCAGTATTTACGAGTTCATTAATGACCTCAGTATAAATGATAATGCCAGCGATTTCTCCATCTTGATCATACCATGGTTGAGAAAGCCATCTTGTGTATTCAATACTTCCGTCAGCGCGTTTAAAAATATCTCTATCTCCCTTGAGTGTCTCTCCTTTAAGTGTTCTTTGGTGGACGTCACGCCATTTTTGCGGCAAATCGGGGAATATCTCATAATGATGCTTACCAATGATATCTTTGTCGACATGATACATGTCGCAATATTTATCACTTACATAAACATAATTCAAATTTTTATCGTGAACAGCAATTCCTTGGTTACCGTGTCCTATCACATATTGAAGTAAATTTTTTCTGTATGCCACTTCAGCATCAGCAACTCTTTTTTCAGTGATATCTTCAAAAGTTGCATAGACCTGGTTTGGTTTTTCATCGCCGTTAGCGAATAGCGGAATAGCAATTATACTGAGCCATACATATCGATTATCTTCCGGATGGTAAACACCACATACAACTGGACCAACTTTGTTTCCAGTCCTTAATGCAATCATCGCCGGATGATTCTCTCCAGGTATTGATTTCCCATATTCATCGATCATCTTCCATCTAGGATCCATCGATGTTTTTCCTTGCATCTGGCTTAATGAAAGCCCTAAAATCTTTTCTGCTGATGAATTCGCAGATGTAATGTAACCGTCGCTATTTTGATAGACAACACCTTGTGTCATCGTTTCATATAGTAAACGATACTTTTCTTCACTTTCCATTTTTCCTTTTTCTTGTTGCTTAATATCTGTAATATTCGTGTGTGCTCCAAGCATTCTGATAGGTTTGCCACTTTTATCTCTTATCGCAATCCCTCTGCAACGAATCCATACGGTTGATCCATCTTTGTGTTTATATCTTACAATTTGATCATACGGATATTTGGGGTTTTGAAGATGCTTGTAAAAATTATCCGTGGCTTCTTTTAGGTCATCTTTAAAAATAATATCCTGCCATTCTTTAGAATGATGTGTCTTTTCTTTTGGATCATATCCTAAAACTTCCCAGAATCTAGGACTCAACCATTCATCTTCAATGTTTTCAAGATTCCAGTACCACATGCCGTCCAATGAACCTTCTTGAATAAAATCAAACAACGTATCATCTGATTTCACAAGATCATACAGTTCCCTTTTTAGATAATTTTCATTTGCTTCTTTTCCCATAATGGCCTCCCAAAACCAACCATAAATCTAATGACCTCTTTAGTTTTAGTCACGCAGAAATTGCAGATTATTTTGTGTTCAGTATATCACTTAATTGTCTATTTGTGCAAGGTATTTGTTCCAATAACTTGGAAATATTTTCATTTTTATGATGAGTAACGACTTACTTATCGAATCATTTTTAGATTTTTTTACCACGAGTATCACGTCTACCACATCAAAAACAAGAGTTACCCCAGAATTTATATAGGCATAAGTTACTATTGTTCCGTCTTTTTTTAAACTAACTTTTAATCTTCATAGCTGAGTAGTATTTTTGCTTATTTGCACATAAATTTTTATGAAAACAGGAGTTTAGACCTTAAATAGCTAAAAAGATAGCAAAAATGCGAAAATAAACGGGGTAAATATCAGTTCTAATGACCCCAATTTTGACATGAAAAATCATCGACTTGTCAGCCTTACAAAGACAAAAAAAGTCATTCTCACAATTGAGAATGACTACTCGGCTAACTATGGTGACCCGTATGGGATTCGAACCCATGAGTGCATGCGTGAAAGGCATGTGAGTTAACCGTTTCTCCAACGGGCCAATTGATGGGTTGTGTAACCTATTTTAATACAATTGCGCACCCCAGTTGAAAATTTGCGCACCCTTGACCTATTTTTACGCACCCCTGCTTGATTTTACGCACCCCTATAAAATGGCTATATTAAGCGATTTATGTTGTGATAACTAGCAAAGGTGAAGACTCTCTTAATGAGAGTCTGTTTTTTTAAGATGTTCCAAAATCAAATCTAATACAACTCCAATATCGATGTTATGGATTAATTCTTTCTCATAGACATCAAAAGTCATTCTATTTCCTTCAATCATAGCTTTTCCAACTTCAATCCAATAGAAGCAAAACATAAATTGAGATGGCAAGTTATGATTTTCAGGCAAGTCAATCTGAACACTAATTGGAGAAATGTGCTTCCATTCATCGATGTGTTCATTATCACAATCCGCTACATGACGTAAAGAAAAGACTCCATTTCTAAAGAAATACTCTCTTGGTTTCATCTGGTTCTTCTTAAGATATGAGATTAGTTCTTTGTCGTTGGTTATGGTGATAAAATCACCTTCTTCACGATAAAACACATCTGTGTACATGCCATTGATCAAATCAACAACATAGTCCCCATCCCCATAAGGTTCAGGGTGACGATAAAACTTCTGAATCAAATTCCTTGGTACGTTAATTTCAATACTTTTCATAAGTATCTCCTTTTGGCGATTGCCATTTTATTTACAGGATTAACCTGTATTACCCTTTGTACCAAGGTATTAAAATTATATCACATGATGTTCTATTTATCCCTCATATTTTGGATTATATTTGTAATGTAATAACCCTTCAATAAAATTCAAAGCAACCTTTTTATGCTTTGCATCAATTATGACATCAAATCTTTCACAGTTATCTTTTATCCATTGATTAACATTGGCTATATTAACTAGTGTAGACATAGAGAGATCATTTAATAGGCTCTTGGCTAGAGTACTATTAGCACTACCAAAATTATAAGGATGGCTTTGATATCTTGCTTTACTATTGACATTTGCCTGTCCAATCTTCAAGAACGCACCATTATAAACAAATGTATAAACTGCCATTTTCCCAGGAGGCAATGATAATGGTTTATGTTTTAACGGTTGATGTATTACCGTAAAATCACTTGATGTTAAAGGTTTACCTGTGTATGCAGATGCCTTAACAATCAAATCTGATATTTCCTCTTTAAAACCCATATTATTACACTCCTTGTTTATTGCCGATTTGGTACTTATTCCAAATAATTGAATCTAAGGTTCTTACTGTAATATTACAATACTCTTTTTTTAATATTTTAACTGCATCTGTCAATAAAGTTTGACATTCTTCATCTGTTACATTTTCACCAATTGCATCATAAATAAATCGGTGAATATGTACATCAGGTTTGCAACGGTCTGGATCTCCAGCTAACATAAACAAGTAATTTAATCCTGCTGGTCCAATACCTTTAACAGAGCTAATAGTGATCTCCAATATTTCAGTATTATCAAAATTATTGAAATCCTGAATGGTTTCAATCTTTAACAATCTTAATTTTCTAGCAAGTTCATAACAAATATCTGATTTCAATCTTCCACTTAATTGTTGCTTGTTTTTAAGAATTTCACTTGCGAACGCTTGAGTACCACCAGATTCTTCAATGTGATTCATCAAATCATTCAATCTATATCCTGAATCCAGTTTGTTACCACTCATGAATCGCTCTGCATATCTATTAACGATGGGAACAGTAACTTGAAAATATTTTGCTCTTAGAGAGTAAACACAATCGATAATACACACGTTCAGTGAAAGATAAGGTTCAGCATATTCAACACTATTCAAATCTAAATTTAGTTTACAAAAATCAACAATTTTATCTATCATCTTTAGCCACCTATTCAAACATAGGTATTAAGATAAGCAATGAATCTGGTAAAATTGCATAATTAGTCTTATCAAATACAAAATCTACTAAAACATTAATATCAAAGGATTGCATTTTATATGAACCAACATCTTTTTTATATTGAACTATTTGATTTTCCTCTGCTAAATTGTCTGGAGTAAATACTTTCCCTCCTGATGTGACTAACCATACTTCATCACCAATTTGCTTTAACAAATTATCATAATCATTCACATGAAGATCAACATTACCATTTTTAGCTTGTAAGTAAATATGTTTTTTTGAACTGTACTTACCATTTTCTTTTGTGCCATCTAACAATACAAATTCATATTTTTGAGTGCTTGTCTTATTTGTTGAAGGTATGACAAAATAACTAAATTTGTCGAAAAGCCAAATCGCTACTAAATCCTCAAATCCTGAAGGCCCAATAAAACTAAATATCATTTTTCTATCTTTGATTTTATCTTGATAATTCGAATCTATAATTTTACTTGAAAATATGCTTGATGCTGTGAAGCCATTTTGAACCGATTCTCTTTTATCAACCCTGACTATTGAGTTACGGTTATTCGTAAATGAAGAAACAGATCCAGGTACAGATTCTTCTGTACCACATTTTACCCACTTAATATTCTTAAGTTGAACAACAGAGTCATATCTCTTTGCTTCTTCTGAGTCATCAACATGAAATAAATCAATTGGATTACTTGGTATTTTAGCAACATAATATACACCATCCATTCTCGTCCATAAAAAATCACCTTTCTTTATGCTTTCAAATAAATGATGAACACCTTGATAACCCCACTTTTGATTTGATCCATACATATCTATCCACTTTTGCTTATAAGTGTAAAAATCATGTACTTCTTCTTTATATTTTAACGCAGGATCTCCCCAACCACATGACACACAACTATTCTTTATAAAGTACTCGGATGAAAATACTCTTTCACCACCAAACATACCTTTGCCCTTAACTTTCCATGTAACTGCCATTTAATTACTCCTTTAGTATTATGATTCTAAGTATATAATTCTACGACTCTTTTTTGACACCCTTATTAAATTGATTCAATGTATATATAAATAATGGAATAAACACTGATGTTATCATCCATTTCACTACCTCTAATGTCTCCAAATACATTGTTAATTCTAACTCACTCATAAAGTCTAATTCTATATCTGTGATGTACAAAATGCCAACATAACATGCTGCAATGAATATAAATAACAATTGATGCAATCTTATCAACTTATGTTTTTCTCTATCTTTTGTGATTATATTTTTCAATCTATATGCAAGTGATAAAACATTAACGATAATTAATGAGAAAAATACCATTGGCACCATGATTGATGCAAAATTATTGAATGTAATATTCCAATCAAAAGGTATTGTAACCATATCTGTTACTTGTAATGGAAAACCAAAAGCAGCAAAATATAACAGTATAGCTAGCATGGAAAATTGAATAGTATCCATAATCAAAACTCTTTGTGTAACTGATTTGTCAACTTTAAATAATTTATGTGTTCCCAATCCTAATAAAAAGAAAAATAATTTAATCCCAATTAAAAAGGACGCAGCATAAATGAAACTCTTATAAATTGCTAACAGTATGGTCCCCCAAATACTAGCAGTGGTTAGTCCAATAGTAATTAAGATTATAGCTAAAACAAGTATGCTAACTATGATTATAGCAGCCCATTTTAAAACAAATGAAAAAGTTTTTTTAATCCAACCTTTTTTGCTTTCTGTATCAACTTGAATAATTTCAATTTCTTGAATTTCATTCGTTGTTAAATCTATCAATGGTTGAGACTCTAGTTTTTTCTTACGTTTTTCTTTGGTAATCTCGATTGTTTTTTTTAGAGCACTGTAATAAAACTTATATTTTCCATAAGTAAGTAAAATAAGATCTAAACTGATTAGTACAACTAACCCTATACTAAACATGAATCAATCACTTCCTTCATATTCTATCAATTGGCATTTAACATCATTACTTATTAGTTTTGGTATAACAGTTTTCACTTCAAATAGTTTATTCATTTGATAATGTGCAAAAGCAATTGCATCGACTTCAATCTTTTGCTTTAGATAAAACTCTTCAGGTATATCTTTACTTGTAGGTTGATTATAATTGTACATTTCACTTTTCCAGATATCAACTATGTCAGGATCTACTGCTTTATCTTCTAAACATTCCCCGTATATACATTTCCATTGAAAAGCATGTCTTGTTTCGTGAAAACACGTTATTTGTATTTCCAGGGGACTAGCTTGTTCGATCCATTCTTCGTTGAAAGCAATGATATACTTTTCTTTGAGAAAGACTGAATTGATTCCTCGTTTCGAGTAATTTTGATTATAAAAAAACTGCACTTCAGGAGCTTCTATACCTAAAATTTGTGCAGCTAAATTCGTACCACTAATCGCTACTTCGTAATTATCCATGATGTTTTCCCCTTAGATATCCTCTTAAGTAAAATTATATCATACCTTCTTAATTATAAAAATGAGAAAAAACCAAAAAGGCTACCAACTATTCGATTGGTAGACCTCAATTTATCTTATCTTCGACTCTATACCATTATGAAACTTGAATGTAATACTTGAGTCTCTATGTACTGTTGCCCCATCTATTAAGAGCATCCAAATACGCTCATTCCAGTCACTAAGTTCATCTTCAGATTCAGATAGGCTTGCAATAAAAGCTTTCATTCTAAGTGCTTGTCCTTGCTTATCATTTCTTTGTTTAAGAAGTTCTTCTCGCTTGGCTTGTAATTTTTCGTAACGATTTGATAACTCTTCATACATCTTGTTATAATTTTCTATGCTATCACTTGTTTTAGAGTTTTCATTTACCAGCTTGCTTACCAACTCTGACGTTATGAATAGTTCATCATCTAAATCTCTTATTTCATCATCAATCTTAGTCGTATCAGTTAGTAATTCTATGATTTCTTCTGAATCCTGGATGATTCTAGTTTTGTCTTCCATAACTAGATTATAAGCCTTGAGGAACTTAAGTTTAATATCCTCTTCTTTAAGATTAGGTGTGAGGCATTTGTCCTTGTGTTTATGGAACTTGTTATTACATTGATAAACGAATCTTGAATACTTGCTGTTGGAATGCCATTTCTTTTTGCCATAAAAACCACCACAGTCCTCACAGATCAGTTTAGATGCGAATACATCTGATGAAGAATATTGTGCGCCAATTCGTTCTCTTCTTTCAAGTTCAATTTGCACCTGTTCCCACATATCTCTATCAATGATGGCTGGATGATTATTCTCAACATAGTATTGTGGTATTTGTCCGTTGTTCTTAACAATCTTATGATCAAGGTAGTTTTCAGTATATGTCTTTTGGAGTAATGCATCACCTTTATATTTTTCATTAGTTAGAATTGAATTCACAGTATTCTTTGTCCAGTTAGCTGCTTTTCCTGATGGCGTTTTGATATGTTTTGACTTTAAATAGTTTGCTATGCCTGATGCAGTCTTTCCTTCAACCAAAAACATCTTATAAATCATTCTAACAATCACTGCTTGGTCTTCATCTATCACAATCTTGTCATCTTCTTTCTTATAACCTAGAAACGTTTTATAAGCAAATGATACTTTACCTTGCTGGAAACCGACTCTCTTACCCCACGTCACATTTTGACTGATTGAACGTGATTCTTCTTGAGCAATGGATGCCATAATGGTTAAGATGAGTTCGCTCTTCGGATCTAGTGTCCAGAGATTCTCTTTTTCAAAGAACACTTCAATACCATTGTCTTTTAATTTTCTTACATAAGAAATGGTATCTAGTGTGTTTCTAGCAAATCTAGATATCGACTTGGTAATGATAAGATTAATCTTTCCATTTAGTGCGTCAGTAATCATCTTGTTAAAACCAGCACGTCTCTTCGTATTGGTTCCGGATATACCCTCATCTGCATAGACGTTCGTATATTCCCAATCAGGTCTATCTTGGATAAACTTTCGATAATAATTCACTTGAGCTTCATAACTTGTATATTGTTCATCTGAATTTGTAGAAACTCTAGCATAGGCTGCGACTTTCTTTACAGAAATCTGATCAAGTGGCATTTGTGTTAATGGATTGATAGTTGATGGAATCACTGTAATTTTAGCCATTGTTTATACCACCTTTGATTTGCTTAAGCGCTCTTATTCTTGCTTGTTCCCTCTTTTCTGGAGTCCAGATTTCACTTCTTGATCGTTCTTTCCATTGATATTCTTTAATCGTTTTATCCTTCATATGAAATTCGAGTTTTTTATCAGGCTTCACTACAATCATTGTTACTTTCGATTTCATGAACTGCTTATCAAACTGATTTCTATCTAAGATGTGATTGGTTGCTTCAATAAGTTTATCATTTGGTACCTGTTTCGAATCACATGCTTCAATACCTTTTTTAATGGAGTATGAACATTTCCATATTTCATTTGATACAGTGTTCTTATGTGAATAACCTCTCCCACATATACCACACTTTAACATACCTGAAAAATCATATTTCTTTTTGACTGGATTTGACTTAATTTTACTAAGTCGTTTTTTTCTAATTCTTTGTGCTTTATTAAATAACTCCTTCGTAATAATTGGATCATGGTCATCTTTTATGAGGTATTTATCAAATTCACCTGTGTTCATTCTTTTCTTTTTAGACAAGTGATTTTCGCGATAGGTCTTTTGTAGTATTAAATCACCTGTGTAATTATAGTTTGAAAGTATGTATCTGATGGTTGACCAGTGCCATCTGATTCCAGTTTTTGGTGTAATACCCATCGAAGTAAGTATTTTACAAATTTGTTCATCCCCACTACCATCAATATATAGTTGATAAATTAATTGGACAATCTTAGCTTCTTCTGGAGCTAGAATTAATCGCTTGTTTTCAAGGTCATATCCCAAGCAAGGTTTACCCCCCCACATGATTCCTTGTTCAAAATCTTTCTTAATTCTCCATTTCATATTCTCTGAAACACTTCTTGACTCCTCTTGAGCAAATGTGGCTAAAAAGGTCAATATCATTTCACCTTCACCACTAATGGAATGAATGTTTTGTTCCTCAAAGAATACATCGACATGTATCGCGTTAAGATCTCTTACTGTTTTTAATAATGTAACTGTGTTTCTAGCAAACCTTGATATGGACTTCGTGATGATCATATCAATCTTACCAGCTCTGCAATCCTTTAATAGTTGTTGAAACTCTGTTCTGGAGTCCTTCGTACCAGTTAAAGCCTCATCCGCATAAACTCCTATAAACAACCACTCAGCATTTTCTTGTATGAGCTTTTTATAATGGTTGACTTGAGCTGAAAGTGAATGAAGCATCGCATCTTTACCACTGGATACTCTCGCATAGGCTGCTACTCTTTTTTTACTCGCTAATTTGGGTAACGCGTTTACTTTGGTTACTGTTTTCTTTGTCATCATTTACCTCCTCTTCCGACACACTATATATCACTCTTTTTGAAGGTATAGTCAAGTCAATAAGTCGGTATAGATTACCTTTTTTGATACAATATTTATCTGCTAAAAAAGACTCAGCTTTTTGATAATCTTGCTTTGTCATGATTCCTTTTTCAAGCATCAATCTTACGGGAGTTATGGATAAAAAATACTTTTCAAGATTAGATCTTTCCATGATCTTTGTCTTCTCTATGTTTCTGATTCCACCATTGCCATCTGCAAGTATCAGAACAGAATACTTTTTTCTTTTTACCTTTTACAGATTTCATGGTGATTCCACAGTATTTGCAAGTGCTAACAAGTAAATCTTCTTCATTGATTTTTGCAAGTGTATACCTTACTGCACTCGCAGTCATAGATAACTCTTTGGCGATCCTTTTATATCCATATCCCAGTTCTTTCAATTCGTTTATCTTATTTTTCAAATCGTGATTCATAAGATCAACCTCCTTCACTAGTTAAATGGCAAGGTTTGATCCTTTTTGCCGGTAAAAACAAAAAAAACCTCACGCTTTGGATATACTCCATTACATGAGGTCTGTTGTTATTTATTTAATTGTTCTTTGATAATTTTTTCTGCTTCAGATAAAGTTTCTTTACCTTGCATCTTGTTGCTAAAGGAAACATAGTCATCTATGATTGCTTCAATCTTTGATTGATTCGTCTCAACAAATTCAACTGCCTTTTCTGTGGAACCTGTGATGTTACTAACCCATTCACTTAAACGTGAGATAACAGCTAACTTTTTATCATCACCAGCGAGGTAGGTTTCACCTTTAGTTTTCGCTAACTGATTCTTTTCTTCTACAATCATAATAAATTCTTTGATCGTCTTTTGTACACTATCATCAAAAACAATATCTTTTGCTTTGCTAACAAGATCATATACATTTTCAGCAGTATTTTTAAGGTCTTGTTTAACTTCTTTGATAATTTCGTTTAGTGATTGATCCTTACCTATCTTCGATGTTATATATAATGCCAGTAACAATAGCGAAGTTATAAGTAATAATATTTCAAGTGTTGTCAATTTCTTTTCCTCCTAAATGTTTATATATATTGACTTGTGAATCTTCTAGTCTTGATACCCGATGTTCCAAAACATTCACATCTTTTTTTAGCGACTTTATATCTTGTGAATGAAGTTCAAGTAAGTTGATCATTTTCACATTCTGTTTTTCAATCCGTTGCAAATTAACCATGATTTCATCATTTTTTGATTTGTTGTTTTTCTCTTGTCTGTTGAATTGTTTGATTGTAGTTAGAATTACCACTACCATCGTAACGATCCAATAAATTAAATTTTCCATTCTAAATAAATGCAAAAGATTATCCCAATCCATTTTGTATCATCTCATTTCGGTAATGTTCAAGGTAGTCCAGTTGATCTTTAATCTCCTCTATATAATTAAGAGCTATCTCGTTATCCCAGTTTTTTTTGAAATCCATCATTTTGGAAAACCACGGTTCTTCAACAACAAGCTCATATTTACCTGTTTTTTCATAATGATCAACCATTCCCCTTATTCGGAATACGTGATAATGCGACTTAAAATTTGTCTTCACTTCAAAACGCATGCGACCATATTCGAGTTCAGCAGCAATATGATTGAGCATAAATTCCTTGTCTTCATATACGAGTAGTTGATCGAGTGTTTCCTGGAATGACGGTTTGATATATACGAGTGTTCTTTCAATGCTCATGACGTTATCAGCTGCTGCTCTATGGTAAGCAATGATAGTATCATCAAATTTTTGTCTTTGAATGAAGCGCTCTTTTGCAAAAACAAACAAATCATACTCTCCTAAAGTAAGATGCAAATTACCTCTAAATCCATCTAAAACAACAGTGACATCTTTATCACTTGTAGTATTGTCTAATCCGTATGCAATAGAACCTCCATAATAGATAAGGAGTATCTCTGTGTTTGGAAACACTCCTTCAATCATATTATATAAATCATTCAATTGGATCTACCTCCTCTAAAGGTTCAGATAGTGCAGGTTCGAGTACATCAAAATCATCGATTGCATCTTCAAAACCTACAACATTTTGTTTTAACCATTCATATCCTTGAACTATTGGATTCACATCCAAGAATGATTTAAAATCTGAGAACGGTATTGAGATATCCAATTCTTCAATTGGCTCGCTCTTGTTTACTCTGGCTTCTTTTGATAAATATGAAGCTACACAAATTGTAATCTTCTTACTCGAATAACTGATGTTAAACGCTGTGATACGATGGTAAGATGCACCGATGCCAAACTTAGTGTCGAGTTCTTTAATAATCGCCATGATGTTACCTACTTTCTTTTCATTCTGTAAATTGTCACTGAGATACTATCAGGAGATCCAATAGACATACCTGGATTGATATATAGTGCGCCTAATGCACCATAAACTGAATGTGCAAAATCAACCATCTTTATAGATCCATCAACTTGCCCAGCTAAGGTAGTTATACTTTTTCCATATGCTACCCATTGTTGTGTGTCAAGATAGCTAGATTTAAAAGTTGGTGAAATCTCAAAATCAATCACCTTAGTGATTCCACTTGTAATTGTTGGACCAGCAACATAACTATCTTCAATATACTGAACAGTTGTATTTGTTCCTGAAGTTTTGTCATGAGTTGTATCTTGAGTGTTTATATGATGACTCAAATATGAACCAGATAGATTTGCAAAAGCCGATGTTCTGTAATAAATATAGGAATCCGATGTATCAATGGATGATCCTTGTGTTGATGCAATCACATGCACTTTATAAATATAATCAGGATCAAATGGATAAGCTAAGCTGTGATAGTAAGAATAGCCTTGATAGAAATATACTCTTTCAAGTTCCCCACCAATTTTAATAACGGATGACACTCCTCTTGCATACAAAGCCTCGTTCGTATAGTCAAACGCAAGCTCACCCAAATAGGCCATATTGGATGTTGTTGGAGTCGTCGTTCCACGTTTGACTCGGATGATTGCCATTAATAAGTACCGCCATCGATTATCGATGATGGTTGTAAGACTTTGCTGGTATCAATTCCAAGCTTGTATTTAATCTTTGTAGGTGTATATGCTGTATCAACGACCGGATAGTAGACTAATCCATCAACCACAACTGCACTGGCGTATGCAGCTTCCGAAGCTGCTAATGCAATTCCGTCAGTATCAATGATTTCTGAGATTTTAACATTATCAAGAATTGTTCTTTGAGTTGCAGTTAAATGTAGGTTTGAAGCAACGTGAGTATTGTAGGTTGTTAATGCAACACCACCCAGACCTGCGAGCGAAATCGTTACTGCTCCAGTAGATCCATTAACACTAGTCACGGCATCAGTTGGTGATAAGAGTTCTTGCCAGTTAGCAAGTGTTGAATATGGTTCTGCCTTAAGAATATATGATTTATTTAAATCCGTTCTAACTGCAACGTCACCTTCTTGAGCATTAGTTAAAGCAAGCATGGCAGTCTGACTAGCAACAACATATGTGTTTGTCATCGCTATCTTAGGAACTACACTATCTGCTAGTTTGCCATTTGCATCCAAAATCGGAATGTTTCCATTACCTGTTCCGGTGTTTTTTGTTGATGCAGTACCAAGATTTAATGCAGTTATCTTCGTATCGATTTGGGCATCTACTTTTGCAACTCCAGGAATCTTTAAATAATCAGTTTCAGCAAGTGGTACTGAGACGCTTGCGATTTTATCGGCTTTCGCAATATATAAATGTTCACCGGTAAAATCAACTTGTGGTTCGCCAGCTTTTACGGTTCCCGTTGTTCCAATAAGCGGTCCAGTCCCTGCTGTTGTTCTTCTTTTAATTTGAATTGTAGCCATTTAATTTCCTCCTATTTTTTCATGAACACACTGGTTATGTTGTGTGTTGTATTTCCTGTTGTTAATGTAACTATGCCATTCTCATAAACAACGCTTAATGAATAATCACTTGATGCATAGCGGTAAGATATCGATGTGTTTGAACCAACAAATAAAAACATTTGTTCGCCAGGAAACGTGACAACTGTGTGATTATTGATAGTTACGAATAGAATGGACTCTCGCAGTTCTTCTGAATTTGTGCCTGAGAATCGATATGTTCCTGGAGACACCAATGTCAATTGTTTTCTAACAGGTAAATAATGATTGAATATCTCATCATCTAATGCATCTACACGCCCTTTATCATTACTAATCAACTTTCTTGAATAACTTGTCAGCGTCACAGAAGTTGTCGTTTTTGCATAAGCGCAAAGAACCAGTTCATACAATCCATCTGTTATCAGTAGATTGGTTGTTGTTAAAGAAGGATACCCACCAACCTGTTCTTTTAAATATAAACTCACTGAGTTATCAGTTGTGTTTATTCCCAAAACCACATAACCATATTTACTCGAATCTGATGTAACTCCAATGGTTGTTTGATTTTCGATATATATGATTCTTCCATAAACCGAAACGTACCCTTCGCTTAATGTGATGGTATTGTTCGCTAAAGTATAACTTACCTCACTTTTCAACCCTTTTAATATTCCTACATCACTTGAAAAGAGAAAATGATACAAGTCTGAGTCAATTTTTGAAGTAACATTCCCACCTTCAAATGTAATTTTTTGTAATCCCATTAATATTCGCCTCCATCGATATCTGTATTGCTAATTGTTATATTACTTGTTGAACTATTACCTGTGTTCTTACTTAATAATTGAATTTTTTCTGTTAGTTTCACTCGATACTCTCCTAGTGTTATCATTGCATAATTCATCGAATCCTTGAATGCGATTCCTGTGATCACTGATTCATAGGTTTTTCCTTTATGAATAAATGAAACATAATCACCTAAAAAGATATTGGTAAAGGGGACAAAGATTTTGTTCTTCATGTCGATCATAAATGTAATGTTGTGATCTAGTTTGGAAGTTATCATTTCACTTCTTGCTTTAGTCTCAAGTGTCTCAAAATCATTATCTGTATAGATGTAACTTTTAGACATCACACTTATGTATCGAAAATCGGATGAACTGTCTTCGGTAATTTCACCGGTCGCTAGTAAATAATAAGTTTTAATGCTTTGATAGAGTTGATTATCACTTCTTGGATAGAAAATAACCTTGTTAACAAGTTGACTCGTTGAATCATTGGTTTCAACATTAAGGATGGATGAGAAGTCACTCTTAATTACTGTACCTTGATTGATACTTATGATTCTAAAAATGATACCTGTGATTCGTCCTCTTAGATAAGTAACATCAGTACTAAAGCTAATTCCATAACCTTTCGATACAAGTTCAAATATCTTTGATATGTTAATAATATTATCGGATTCAAAGCTAAGACTTCCAGACACAGTTGTTTCTTTGCTAATAGTCAAATATGATAGATTTTGTTTTTCATCAGAATTATTCTTAAAATAACTGGTGATGATCTGATACAAGAAATCCACCAAATCTCCACTATAACTTACTGCTGGTATTTCTAAATTAAAAATCTCCCTAAAATCGAGAGATTTAATATTTGTACTGTAATCGTCAATACGTTCGATGCTTTCAAGTATCCCTATATATGAATAGACATCACTTTTCAAAACGATAATATCCCCAATTGAGCAGTTGATATTAGTTTTGTTTACTTGGAATGTTGACCTTTTTATTAATACCATATCGAGTACAAGTTCATACTGTTTACTAATATAGGCGTTGTCTTTATATTGTAGAGTGTTTCGATCAAGAAATAATATTTTCATTTTTATATCCCTAAGTAGCCTTCAAGAACTGTCACTTTACAGATTGTTTCAGTAGCAACACCTGGTTTAAATTCTATTTCATACTCACCATAATCTAAAAAAATAAAGTTGTCTTCTTCGAAATCTTGTACTCCATAAATGTCCGTAACAACGCCAGCTGCGTTCATCACAATTTCTTGCTTACTAGGTATGGAGTTTATGGAAATGGTTATGTTCTCAGCAGTTAAGTATAATCTCAGAGTGGATACTACTTCGCCATTCTTTTTAATCAATACTTCTGGGTCTATTACATTACCAATCATCTCTATGACAATAGGTGCATCATTCAGTCCTTCATTTTTTATGAATGCTTTGCCTTCGTAAGAACTTGAATAGTAGTATGGATAACTATATGAGTAAACTTTCCCACTAGATGAACCGTTAGCAATAATCTCATAAGTTCTTTCTTTCAACCAAAGTGATAATTTTTTTAATATGATCGTACTTTGAAGTGTTCCTGATACAAGTTCTGCTTTTGTTAAACTTGCTATATCAACATAACAATATGCATTGAAAGTATCCGTTTTATAGTAAAGTTTGATGTCATCGTTGCTTTTACTGATGAAATCAACAAATGCTTTATAGCCAGCATATCCCTTTAAAAAAACAAGTGTTGTTGTGATCTCGGTCAGTGGAATATTATATTCAGATCGTGCAAAGTGATTTTTATACTCTAAATATTTTAATTCTAATGCGAATCCCAGACCGTTAATTTGGGATATGAGGGTTTGATTATGATAGTCGAAATAGTATTTGTCTCCATACTTGTTCTCTAAATAAAATTGTCTGATCAAATTACATTACCTCCTAACGCTCTATTAATAGAATCGATATCAAATGTTGGAGATGTAGTATTGATAGTGATGTTGTTAGTGTTAGTTGATGATGAATTAGAGCTTGAATTATTTACCGTGCTTGAACCTTTTAAATTAAAGGTATCACTGAAAAATCCGCCAACCTTACCAAAGAAACCACCTACTTTATCTGCAGCCTTACTTGCAAAGTCGCTTATACCATTTGTTACATTAGATGCGATATTACTAATACCTTCAGTTACACTGCCAAACACGTTTTTAATCTTTCCTCCAAAGTCGCCTATTTTAGAGGGTAGATCTCCAATCCATTCAAATATTTTCTGAATAAATTCAATAATCTTTTGAACTACTTTTAAGATTGGATCTAAGACTGTTTTAAGTACTTTGATTGCAGGGACTAATATAGTTTGAAGAATTTCTCCAAGTGTAATAATTAGCGGTGCCAACATCTCTAATATTTCAGCAAACATACCAACTTGCATAATCAGTGGCATCAGTATGACATCTAAAATAGGTACTAATAAATCTACGAGCATGACAACTAGATCAATGATCACATCTAAGATGGGCTGTAATGCAGTCATCAGAGCATCGACAATCGATAAAATCGGTGGTAGAAGCTGCATAAAAGTTTCCATGAGCCTACCAAGCAATGCTTTAAACTCTTCACTTTGTAGTAAAGCCATCGCTAAAATTGCGATTAGCGCGCCTATACCAAGTGTAGCAAAGTTTATACCTGCACCTGCAAAAAGTCCCGCAGAACCGACACCTTTAAGTGTCATGGCCACAATATTGAGGAGTGGGCCAACCTTACCAATAATGGCTAGAACCGGACCAACTGCAGCGACCAGACCTATGAGGGTTGCTACCATTTTCTTTGTGTCTGAATCTAAACTATTCCATCTTGCAATCCAATCTTTAACAACTGGAATGATCTCATCTCTTACTTTGATGATCAATGCCTGTAAAATTGGCATCATAGTTGTTGCGATATCTATGCCTAAACTAGATAAGGCTTGTTTTGTTCTATCGAGTGCATCGGTAAACTCACCAGCTTGTGCAGCTTGTTCATTGGTTACAATTCCCAGATTTCTTGCTTCTTGTCTTAAGTCTCTAATCGTAGAAATTTCACTGGAAAGAATAGGTATAAGTTCAGTTCCAATTTTCTCTCCGAATAATTCATTGGCCACACCTACTCTTACTGCTTCATCTTCTACCTTACTTAATGCTTCACTAATAATTTCAAAAGCCTCATCAGCGTTCTTACCCTTTAGATCATCAACAGTTAATCCAATCAAGGCTAAACTATCAACGACTTTATCAGCATTACCAGTAGCAATATCACCTAAGATACCATTGACTTTAATGAATCCTTTATTCAAGCTTTCGGTTGACGTTCCCATGATTGTAGCAACGTGATTCCATTCCTGGAATGCTTCTGCAGATAGACCTATCTTTTGTGCTGTATCGCCAATTTCATCTGCAGTATAAGCAGCTTTGACTGAAAAGGCTGTTAAAGCAGAAACGGCTCCTAAAATAGGAACCGTTACAGATTTTGTGAGCGTTGAACCGAGTTTACCAATCTTATCGAATTTAGCGTTACTTAATTCTTTGATTTTACCATTGGTTTTACCAAGCTCATTATTAAGTTTTGAAATCTCAGCTTCTGTATACTGTACATTGCGTTTGAGTTTATTAAACTCCTCTTGGCTCATATCACCAATTTGAACTGCTTTTTTGGCTTTTTCAAGTTCTAGATTTTGAGTGTCAAGTCGTTTTTTAGTCGTTGATAAGATGCCATTAAGTTTATCTTGTTTTGACTTCCAAAGGTCTAGGTTTGAACTATCGTAGCGAAGATTTGTATTAATGGCTTTGAGGTCTTTGTTTTGCTCTTTAAGATCTTTTTTTATTCCATTAAGTTCGTTTTCTAGATCTTTGCCATCGAGTGTTAATTTAATGTTTAACCCTTTGACTGTTTCTGCCATAAATACTCACCTCCATTTTATAGATAAAAACACATCAAACTATGTTTATACTTGTTGAAATAGAAAAAAGCACAACCGAAGTCATGCTTTAGACACTCTAAGAAAAGAGTTCGACTAGGAATCAAACAATTCTAAAGATGAATCAAATAACTTTCGTTACCGTCCAAACTTTAGAAAGGATGACCCTAATTTTTGTTGCATTTTTGATAAGTCATCACCTCCTTAAAGATTCACAGGCAAAGCCCATGTAAAACTATTTTATCATAAAGAATAATGTTTACAATAGGAATCTGTCAATCTCACCCTGTGTGCCATATTTCTTTAAATGATTCCCATTTATGACTTTCACCTCTAATCCTACTATCTCAAAATATGTCTCCAAATCAAAGTGTTTTGAATCTTCAATTGATATTCCTAAATGTGCTAGGTTAAAAATGATGTTTGCAGTAACGTTTTCTATTTCTTGGTTATTTTCACTTGTTTGTTGGGGGTGTGCTTTTCTGAAACGTCCCGAGCATTTCACCTATCGCATTCGTTAGATTTTCTAGTTCACCTTGATTGCTTAAAAGTGTAAAATCGAGAGACATCAAGAAGTCATTATAAGATTGTTTGTAGAATGGTCGGTGTAGTATATAGATGATCCTAAAGATCGTATCTATTACTGTTGACAGATCTTCTTCTTTTTTTACACTAGATTTCTCTAATTTTTTGATATCACTAAATAGTTCAGTTGAGAATACATTGCGATAATCGATGATAGTATAAAGTGATGAGTGCAAGCGATAATCTTTATCACCGAGTTTAAGTGTTTTTTCCATAATCTACTCCTTAAATAAATGTCGGTAGTGCTGGTGCTGTTGTAAGGAATGCTGCATAGTTCGCATCTCCAACACCTGCAATAACTCTTAAAATTAGATTGTTTCCAGCTTCAATTGGTCTTGCAGTAATACTTAATTCAATTGAATTCGCTTCAATAGAATCACCTTTTGATTTGCTTGAATCTCCTGATGGAGTTGCAGTACATAAGTAATACCAAATACGTCTTGCTTTGATATCGCCTTGAATTTCGTAGCCTAAAGCAAATGTTTTTGTTTCAGCATTTAGAATTTCTACAAGGTTTCCATTTGTGTCTTCTAGGAAACCAAAGATATCCTTTTTGAAAGCTTCATCAATCTCTGTAAACTTAAGCGTCACATTAGAACCTGCATTGGAAACCAAAGTAGCGATGACTTTATCATCTGCATAGACTTGTGATGTTCCTCCAATAGCTTCTGTTGTGATCTCCTGAGCACCTTCTAATCTTTTAGGTGTTGCAAAGGTCCAACTACCATCTGTTGCTTGTGTTGCGAGTGCATAATGCACATTAGTTAAACCAAATGTTACTTTATTACTCATTTAAAATACCTCCTGTTTAATTTCATATACTCTGTTGACTGAACCATCTTCATTGATGAATTCAGATAATAATTCAAATTCATATCCCATAAAATAAAGGGACGATTCTAATCTTTCTTCTAATGATAAATCTTTCTTTTCAGTAATCAAACTTACTTGAAATGTTGCAACTTTAGCTATGGACTTATCATCAGCATATACAATTGTTCTATTGGTGAGTTCTTGGTATATGATATAATTTGGATCGGCTTCTAACCCTACTCTCGTTCCATACGAAACTTTACCTGGTAATACAGAGTTAAGGGTTTCAAATAAAGCTTCTAATTTTTCTTGCATTAGTCATCACCTTTTTCAATAATTCTTTTGATGTCTTCAAGCATCTTAGGTGTAAGTAAATCATAAGCAGGTCGCATGAATGGTCTAGGTCCGACATATTTACCACTTCGGTGTGTGAAACCAAACTCAAGCAAGTGTGTGAGCTTCCCTTTTTCATTAGAGAATATAACAATTGATTTATTGATTCCACTACCTTGAGGTTCAGCAATGAACGAATCAGCAAATGGTTTTGAACCACCACTTCTTGGTGCGTTTGATCTGATATACTTCACAATCTCTTGAGCTGTTTCATCGAGTCTTTCTTCAAGTTTGATGATGATATCTTGAGCATAGTCATCCACCATGTTAGAAATTGCTACTCCTAACTCATCAAGCGTAATCAATGATATCACTCTTTCTGAGTTTTGTTTTGCTTAGATAAAGTTCAATGAACTGTCCTATTTGATAGGTTCTTTCAATCTTGTAAATATCATCATCAATTTCTGCATACTTGCTGTTATCATATAAAAAACTTTGAATTTTAAGTGCTAGATCAATCTTTATGTCTGATCTTTTACTTTCATAGTATTCGTTAGATGTGATGCTAAAGTTGATGCCTATAACTTCCTTCGAGTGTTGAAGTTGATAGATTGAGGATCCAATAGAATTTTGCACCAAAACAAGAGTTAGGAAGTTCAATTTGACATTTGGTGAATTAGGAAACATTCTCTTCTACTCCTTTTGTCAGTGCAATTTGACCGACTAACATATCAAAAGTTTTAGGTAGTTCTTTTGCACTACCATCATTCTTAAATCCAAAGAAAGTCTTTACATAGATAATAATTAATGTACTCACCATTGGATTTGATTCGTCATTGATGTAAGAAGGGTCGATCCCACAGCTCATCAAGTATGATTTGCAACTACTAATATGAGTAGAGAGCTCGTCATCAGCATACGTTTCTGATAGTGGTATGAGTAGTGCTTTTTTTACAATGTCTAGTATCGCCATGAGATCAATCCTTTCTTATTCAATCAACAAGCTTTAGCTATTAGGCTGCAGCTTTCTTTTTAATGCGAAGGAATCCGTTATACCCAACTACGTTACCACCTGTAAATACTGATGCCTTGTAGCTGATGATTCCATCTTTAAATTTGTAATCAGTAGACTTACCAATTTCAACTGGTGAGAACACTGGCACTTCATAGTTCTTAAGCGCACCATAAGCAATACCATATTCACCAGCAACTGTATTACTATCTGAAATAGCTTTACAATGCGAATTAATAATATATGGAATACCATCAATGGTTTTATTGACATAATCGATCGTATGTACTTTTCGACCTTCTTGAGTTTTAAGTCCTGCAAATGCACGTAAGTCATTCTTATTCAAAATAAGAACTGCGCCACCTTCGATTTCTTCATCCCCACCATAGGCAAAGACAATATCATCAAGTGTTTGATCAGTGATTGCCTCAATTTCAAGTGCTGCTTTATCTGCAAGTGCCACTGCTGCATCACTAAAGATTCCAGTGAATGTGTTGGTTGTTCCTGCACCACGCAAGATTTGTTCGCTGATCTTCTTTTTAAGTGAAATGTTGATATTTCTCAATACTTCAGCTTGATAAGGAATAGCAGGAAGTTTCTCTAGTTCTTCTGTGATTTCTGTGTAAGCAGTAATCTTAACTTTTGAAATCGTTAAATATCCAAAAGCTGGTTCAGTTTCACTATAAGGTTGACCTTCAAGAGTTGTTCCTGCTGTTCCATTACTTTTAACAAACGACTTCTTATAGGTTTCACCACCATTTAGGTTGATCACATTAACGCGGTCCACAAGTGTTGATACTTGAGCAAATGGAACAGGTGCTAGTCCAGAAGCTGTATGTTCAGGCAATAAGATTTCTTCACTTGATACTTGAATCACTCGATTCTCACGTAAGCTTGCTGCACGTTTCTCGAGTTTTTCTTTATCCATTTGATTACGATTATCAATGATGATTGGTTTGATTTCTGCTTTGGTAGCAATCGCCATTTTCTTATCAATCATTGTACGTTCTTCTTGAAGTTCACTGGTTTCATTTTCTAGTGTTTCAAGTTTAGCAATATCTGTTTCATTATCGACAAGACCTCTGATTTCAGTCAATCTTGATTCGATTTCTTTTCGTCTTAATTCTAAGTTCATGATTTATTTCTCCTTTTAGATTTGTGATTTTATTTTGATGCGTTTTTTAATAATGTTTGATTTTTGTTCCTGCTCTGCTAACTCCATAGCCTTTAGTTCTAACTCCATAGATTCTAAAGAACGAGCGTATATAGAGGTTGCATCATATGCTGGTGTATCCACGACCGACACATCATACAAACGTTCTATCTTTGTAATGGTTCTTTTTGGAATTCTACCCTCACGATTCCATACTTGTTCATCAACCGTAAAAGCAAAACTCATCTTATCCAATAATCCACTTCTTACCATTTTGTAGATGTCTTGATTCGTATTGGTATCTAGTAATTCAGCACGGACTTTTAAACCAATATTGTCTACTGTTAATGATAAAGACTGGTTCTTGGTTCTGGCAATAATTAAGAAGGAGTCCATATGATTGTATTTCATAGGAACATCCTTCATTTTGGTATCACTTAAAGCTCTTGAATCGATTTCTTCAATGAATCCATATTCTTCATCACCAATGAGTGTTTCATTATGAAAGACTAGTGCATAGCCTTCCAAGATCATCTTGTCTTCTTCTTCATGAAGTGTGACATCTGCTAGTCTAGTTTCCTTGATCATCTTTTCTAACCTCAACTTTCTTAGGCTTTGTAATTGCTTGTTTTTGATATTCATATTCAAGCTCGGAATCTTTATAGAATAAAGACTCTAGCTTTTCCTTTTTACAATACTCATCAATAATAATTGTCTTCTGTTTTTGTGATTCCAAGATGACTTTAAGTGCATCTTCTGAAATTTTTCCATTAACTGTTATTTTCATTTTTAGGTTCCACCGTTCCTACTTGATACTGATTTGCTTTATCAGCATCGACAAAATTTAATGATTGAAGGCGTTTGTTTCCACCCTCTATAGGCTCTAATCCGAGAAGTGCTCTTGACTCATTGAGTGACATAATACCTAGACTCATCAATTTTTCAATAGCAGTAACTTTGGTGTTCCATGAAGCGTACTGCAATCTTTCGCTATAAAAGATAATTTCTTCTCCACGTTCCAATTGATTATTGGTAAGTAAGCCTATAGAAAAAGCCTCGCTAAGTTGAATAGCTAAAGGCTCAATGGTTGATTCATAAAATGAATTAAACTCTTCTTCTGAATACTTGCTTGTGAATATTGGGACCGAGACACCAAAATAATCGAGTATTTTTGATTGCAAGAATTCTAGTGTATCTTTATCGATTAATTTCGGATCAACATCCAAAGGAATGTATTCGCTCTTTAAATCAATCGGAATGATAGAACTTCCTTTTGTGTTTACTGAATCAGAAAGTGCACTATCAAATAGTTCTCTTTGTTTTTTCTTATCGGCTTCTGATAACATACCGTTCATCTTAACAATACCTTTAATCTGCATCGATGACTTAATTGCATTATCAATACCTTGTAGAAGACTATCATTAATTGAGATTGTTTTTAGAATGGCTTCATGATCACCACTTGATCCATTGCCACCAAAGATATCGTTTTGTCCAAAATGTCGTCTTAAGTGGATGATATTGTCATATGGTAGAATGTATGATTCTCCATTATCAAAAAGCAACTTGATGAAATAGGTGTCATTACTATCAACAATCATTTCAACTGTAATCGGTCTTAATGGATAGATCCCTTTGAGCTCACCTGAATCCTTATCGAACTTTGGATAAACAAATGCATTATCATTCAGTAATAACAAAGTGATTGTTTTATAGATAAAATCATAAGGTGTCATTATCTCATTTGGCTTATACTTCAAAAGAAAAGACAGTCGACCTTTTTTCTCGCTCACTGTCTTATCGTTTTCGGTTTTGATAAATCTTGGTTTGAGCTTAGCACATTGGCTGGCTACTCTGTCAATACAGATCTTCACCACGTCACTTTTTGAAATGTTCGTTCCAAAAGGTGTATAAAATGTATTTAAATTACTAATTAACTGGAGTGCATCAAATGATCCAGTTTTACTTTTTCTTTTAATGAGACCCATGTGCACCTCCTAGATCATGTTTTCGTAATCTGTTTTGTATCTATTAAGAATAACATATGCAATGATCAACGCGACTGTACCATCAATTCTTTTGTATTTAGAGTTAAGTTTAGATGGTTGTATGTTTCCATTTAAATCAACTTTAGCTTGTGTATTAGATAAACACCATTTCATAATTGGATTATTATTGTAATTCACTAAGTTGTTCTTTAGATCAGCTTCTAGGATTTTCATAGGTTCTGACAGCGAGTAGATGCCTTGTCTAACTTTGTCCATATTAAATCCTAAGTCTTCCATTTCTTTTATCCAATACTGTGAGTTCCACGGGTCATATCCAACCCAAAGTGGTCTGATTCCATACGTTTGTATCATTTTCATGAACCATTGAGTCACCAAACTAAAGTCATTTTGATTGCCTTCAGTTAAAGTTACAAAGCCTTTCTTAATCCAGATATCATAGGGTACATTGTCTTCTTTGATTCTTTTTTCTACAACTTCGCTTGGCATAAAGAAATGTGGAATCACATACTTCTTGTTGCTATCACGTTTTTGAATGACAAGTACTGCAGCTGTTAAATCAGTGGTCGATGATAAGTCTACGCCACCAACCGCATATGAATCTCTTAGCTCATCAATTGAGTAAGTATCTTCATTGTTTAAGTCATCGAATGATAACCACGATCCAGAATCTGCTTGTTTGATATTAAAATCCTTACAAAGCATAGTCACTCTAGTTGATAAATCATGTTTCGATTTGTTCATAACATCTTCTAAGTATAAAGGCGTTTTAACCACACCAATACTCGGATTTGACTTTTGCCAAGTTGATTGATCTTCATATATTTCTTTGGTTGAGTCCTGAGTGTATAACCAGGGCAATACCCTATGATCTGAGATTTCACCTTTTAGCATCTTTCTAGCATAATCTAACTTGCTATCTAAAAAACCACCGATAGTTGTCCCTTCAGTGGTTATGATAAATATGAGTGGTTCTTTTTTAGTTGATTGTGATTGTTTGATTGCGTCATAGACTTTAGAATCAGTCATTTCATGAACTTCATCAATACAACCAACCTCGATATTATAACCATCTTTATTTCTTGATTGTGCTGATAGCTTCTTTATCTTATTCTTTGTTTTTGGTGAGTAGATATGAAAGATGTTTTTCTTGCTTCTAGTATCTTTGGATAAAGCTGGAGATTGCTCTCTCATATTATTAATCTCTTCAAAAAGAATGTTAGCTTGTTCTGTTGTATTAGAAGCACATACGATATCCACTCCACCGCTTGAAAGAAAAAACTCAGCTAAATCAATGCCTGCAACAAATGTTGTTTTACCATTCTTTCTAGCAATCAGTAATATGACTTCATTAAATCTTCTGAGTCCTGAATCAGCCATTTTGAATCCATAAGCAGTTTGGATGAGTGCTTTTTCCCAAAGTTCTAAGATGAATGGTAATCCGTTAAATGGTGACTTTGTGTGTTTACAAAATGTCTCAATGAAATCAATTCTCAAGTTACCTGGTTTTTCATCAAAGATGTACGTAGGGTTATCCAGATCTTGGATAAGTTGATCTAACTCAGTTTTCAGTTCTTTCCCAACGATTATATTACCATCTTCAATTTCATTATAGTATTCTATTAAGTAATTCATTCATTCGCTCTCTTAAGAAACTCATCAAATGCATCATCTCCATCATCAACTTGTGTTCCAAGAATTGTATTTAGTGTTTTAATGACTGTCCCATATGAATTCACAAGTTTCGTGTAATATTTGGCTGCTTCAGTTTGTCGTTGTGTACCTTTGCTGGATATTTGAATAGCTCCATGCTTTCTGATTTGCTCTTGTAACTTATCTAATTCTACTTTCATAAATGCAGCTTGATTTATTAAGTTGTCTACTAACTCTGTCTTTGATTCATCAACCAAAGAAAAAAGCGACTTAAGCCGCTCATATTCTATACTTATCATAATTATCTAGTCCTATAATATGTTTTGTATATGCACATCACATATGACCATTGCATGATCACTACCAGCATTAATCGAATCTTCATATAAATATTCAACATTTGTGATTCTAAACTTTTGTTGATTTATAAAGATGAAATCATATCTCCTATCAAACTTTTTATTCACCTTATGAGATACAGTTAATGGTATACTTTGAGAACGGCTTATACTTCTAAATGAATCTACTAGTTCATGCTTATATAACTCTTGGAAAAATGTCTTAGCTCCATTACCTTTATCGCGATTATTAAAATATTCTATCTTTTCAATTTCTGGATGATCTATTTTAGGTTCATTTGCATCTATCATTACTATATCTGGCTTATGAACGTTAACAGCTTCTGCTAAAGAATAAAATTGAACTGATTTAGTCTTTTTATAATCGACACCTGTCAAAGAATGTAATCCAAATAAAGAAAACTGGAACTCATCTAATTCAATCTCTAAATATGTTGTTCTATCTGGAAATGGTGTTCTACGTAACACATCAAAAAAGTTAACTTTAAATTGCTTAGGAACAATGACCATAACACCTAGTTTTCTTTCTTTACCATCAAAGGTTGAAGGTTCTCGCTTAGATAAAGAGTAAAAAAGATTATAGTCTGCTTCAAAAAAATCATTCAGAGGTTTTACATAATGCTCGACAACTTCTTGTAAAACAATAATAGTCTTAAGATCTATGTGTTTTTTCAAAAAGTCTATTTTGGGGTTTATTTTATGTTGATAACTTAAGTTCCATGAAATTAATCTCATTTTTATACCTCAGATTTTCAAAAATAATGGCTCGTGTTTTTTAATTGCCCCCCTGTGCGGTACCCCTCACTAATCTATTCTTTATTAACGGGGGGGATAATGCATTGGATCATAGTATCATCAACAAATAGATCAATTTTGTAAACATTCATTTTATTATCTATTTCTCCAAGACTTACACACACATGGTCCCCTCTTTTTAAGTCTAACTTAGAAATATCTTTCCCAGTAAAAAAAGTGTAATGCTCTGTTACATCAATTCTATCTAGTACTGCATACTTCCCAGGAATTAGTTTCTTGTTCTCATCACATTTAAATAAACGATCTTCATTCATATTATCACCCCATTTATAAACATTATACCAAACAACATTAATTTCTACGAGGTTATCTATGAATTAAATTACCTTCTTCATCAAATTGCTGTGACTTTGAGAAACGTTTGTGTTCTTCATTGTGACACTTCCTACATAAAAACTCTAAGTTATCTTGATTTAAGCTTATTGATTTATCTAGATAGTTTTGAACTGTTAGTCTTGTCTTATGATGTACTTCTTCACCTAATGCACCACATCTTTCACACTTTCCATTAGCTTCTCTTATCTTGATTTCTCTAGCCACTTGCCACTGGGTTGATTTGTAAAATCGATGGAGTTCTTTAGGCTTTCTCATATAACTTTCTCAACTCAGCAATCTTATCACCTACATGTTCCCAACGTACATTTAAATCTTCTCTACCAAAGTGTCCATACTTCGCTAACTCCTGGAAGTTAACGCTATCAAGCTCAAGTTCTTTTTTAATGTGTTGTGGTCTAAAATCAAATGTTTGATTGACAAGATCTTGTATTTTGTCATCACTAATAACTCCCGTATTGAATGTATTTACATAGACACTTACTGGCTTATCAATACCAATCACATAACCTAGCTGTATCTCGCAATGTGTCGCCAAACCTGCCCCTACAACGGCTTTTGCTACGAATCTGGCATAATAAGCCGCACTGCGATCAACCTTGCTTACGTCCTTTCCAGAAAAAGCCCCACCACCATGTTTTGCATATCCACCATAAGTGTCAACAATAATCTTTCGACCTGTTAAACCTGAGTCCGCATAAGGTCCACCTACAACAAACTCACCTGTTGGATTAATAAGAATCTCAGCTTCTTTGATTGCTTTATCATCTAAAACTTTTGTCAGGATTTCATTGATAATGATATCTTCATATAGTTCTCTTCGTATCCACGATTTTGTTTGTGCTGATACAACGATAGTTTGAACTTTCTTAGGTTTACCTTTTTCATACACAACAGAAATTTGACACTTACCATCTGGACCAAAGATATGTGCATATTGTTCTTTACGAGCTTTGTCCATCTCTTTAGATATTTGATTTGCTAGCATAATTGGTAGTGGCATTAACTCTGGTGTTTCGTTACATGCATAGCCAAACATAATCCCTTGATCACCTGCACCTTGTTCATGTGATTCTGTTGAATCAACGCCAAGCGCAATATCTGGTGATTGTTTACTAATCTTTTCCATGACTTTGAAGCTTTCTTCATAGCCGATTTCACGTAGTTTGCTTTTAGCTATGTCTGCATAATCTACTTTTGCAGTTGTAGTAATTTCACCAAAGACAAATATTAAATCATCTTTAATAGCCGTCTCAACTGCGACTCTTGCATTTCTATCTTGTTCTAAAATGGCATCTAGTATAGCATCACTAATTTGATCACAAACCTTATCAGGATGTCCACTAAACACTGATTCACTTGTTATGACTTGCATTCCATCATCTCCTTTATTAACGAGTAAAAAAAGGAGCTTGCGCTCCCAATTACTTATTTTATTATTTCCAATACTGTATAAACTCAAAAATTCTATCTGACTATTAAAAAGGTTGCTTTCTTATATGAATTTATGAATTTTTAATAGCAATATTTCAGTATTTTTTTAATATACGATGGTATAAACTATTCCACTATTTTTAAAGTAAATCGATTTATCCAGATCTTCAAGTTTGTTGCAATATAAGCCTTTATTGATCGAATCACACTCCTCAAGAGGAAAACTTAAGTAATCGATTTGATATGTTTCCTTATAGTCTTTTATTGTATCTATTACAATATTCTTTAATCTTGAATATGAGGTTTTTGATCCGTATCCTGTAAGTATCTTGATAACAACAAAATCATTTATTCCTTTCTTTTTTCTTATATCTTCAATAAGTAAACTTAATTGGTTTTTTGTGAAAACTGTGTTTTTTTTATACCACTGAATCTTTTCAATCACAATCACATTTAAGATTTTACTATCTAGAGTGATCAAACTGGGATAACTTCCATGCATTTTTTCTTCATCTATAAATTTGTATTTTTCTAAATCTTCACTAATTATATTATTTTCTACTAAAGCATTGTGAATTTTCTTTAGCGCTATATCTCTAATTTCATACTTAAAGCCACCATAGTAATAACTGTAAAGCATTAAACCTATTGCTATTTGATCATTTTGATTTACTCTATTAATGTTGAGAATGCTATTATAACTACACTCAAACTACTACATGGCTCTTATGCTTTACTTATTCTTGATTCCTTGGATCCAGAAAAGATTTATGCAGCTAAATCTAAGAGCCCACTCATTGTAGGTAAAGGACTAGAGGGTATAACGATTGCATCTGATCTCATGGCTTTAGTAGGTTATAGTGATGATTATCATGCTTTAGATGATAAATCTTTTGTCGTCGCGACACGTGATGGCGTGCGTGTATTTAATTTGAATCATGAATTACTACCGCTTCACTTTAAGAAGATTGAAATAGACAATGCTGATACCGAGAAAGGAGAATATGCACATTATATGCTCAAAGAGATTCATGAGCAGCCAGCTGTTCTCCGCAGGATTGCTACTAACTACTTTGATAAGGATAAATCATTAATTAATCCTGAAATAATTCAATCTATTAAAGATTCTGATAGGGTCTACATCTTAGCTGCTGGAACATCTTTACATGCAGGTCTAATTGGTAAACAATTACTTGAAAAGATGGCTTTAATTCCTGTTGAGGTGCATATTGCATCTGAATTTGCATATCAAAAACCAATACTTTCCAAAAATCCTTTCTTTATTCTTGTCACGCAAAGCGGTGAAACTGCTGATTTGCGTGCATGCTTACTCAATATCATCGATCAAAACTATAAGACACTCACAATCACGAATGTTCCGACATCAACACTTGCTAGGGAAGCGACCTATTTTTTACAGCTCTATGCTGGTCCTGAAATCGCTGTAGCATCAACGAAAGCCTATGTGGCTCAACTTGCTGTTTTAGCTATCTTAGCATATGAACTCTCATCAAAGAATATCAATATTAAACATGAACTAAGTATTGCAGCTTCTGCAATTGAATCATTCTTGGATGGTGAACAAATTTTGAACTCAGTGCGTCAAAAATTGACACGCAGGAACTGTTTTTATATTGGAAGAGGTTTAGATTACTTAGTGGGACTTGAAGCATCTTTAAAACTAAAAGAAATATCATATATTCAGACAGAAGGCTTTGCTGCAGGAGAATTAAAGCACGGAACTATCGCCTTGATTGAAGAGGGAACACCGGTGATCGCTTTAATCTCTGATCCTTCAATAAGTGGGAATACCAGAAGCAATCTCAATGAGGTTCAAGCAAGGGGAGCGAATACACTTTGTATCGTTATGGAAGCTGTACAGCAAAAAGGTGATGAAATCATCGTGCCCAATGTCCATCCGCTCTTAACACCGCTTGTCATGGTTGTTCCTACGCAGCTCATTG
>JAIPGC010000014.1 GCA_021736335.1 Acholeplasmataceae bacterium
ATTGATGTAATAGAAACAGATACATATAGCTTTCATATCTATCAAGTTGTAGCTCAAATGGGTGGAGAGTATAAAAATCAGTTTTCTATATTTGTCATACCTAAAACCGAAGTCAATCATGCCGAGGTTTTAAATGACATAAGCGATCAAACAGGCATATCTTTAGTCAACAACGATACAAGCGAAATCATCTATCAAACATCTGTTGATGTTGATTATACAGAATATGCAGTGAGTTATGGGATAAAAAGGATAGGATTTTATTATTATGCTGTTGAACTTGATGAAGATTACTCAATTGATTTGACTTTAATTGATTATGATGGGCAAAGCATATTATCTGAAAATATTCCATTTACTTATATTGTCTATGATGAAAACAACCTTGGTAATTTGAGTTTAGGTTTTACAAATGATGAAATTGAGGCAATGCTAGATTTACCAACTTACATTCAACCAGCTTTAATGAAAAATATTGCTATGTTTTTAGTGGTTGATATTATTGTGGGTGGGATTATTCATTTCATATTAAAAAGAAAGATATTGAAATAGGTGGTAAAAATGAAACATATTCGCACAAAAAAAGATACATCACAATGGTTGAAAGAAGTTTCTGTAGAAGTTAAAACTTCAGCTCCTTTTGAGTCAATCTTAATAGATCCCCTTGATTTAAAACAAACAATCATTGGTTTCGGTGGAGCATTTACAGAAGCATCAGCTTATAATTTATCAAGAATTGATGCAAAAAAAAGACAACAAGCAATCGAGGCTTACTTTGATCCTATTAAAGGTATCGGTTACACCATCGGTAGAGTATCTATTCATGGATGTGATTTCTCATTAGGTAGCTATCTTTACATCAAAGATTTTGATGATTCCTTAGAATCATTTGACATATCTAGAGATCAAAAGATTATTGATTTAATTAAAGATGCAGAAAAAGTTGCTGGACAATCAATCAAAATACTTGGATCACCATGGACACCACCTTTTTGGATGAAAGATAACAATTCACCCATTCATGGAGGTAAATTACTTCCTAAATACTATCAAACATGGGCAGATTATTTTGTGAGATTTATTCAAGAGTATCAGAAAAAGGGTATTGATGTATTTGCTGTTTCAGTTCAAAATGAGCCTGCTGCTGTGCAAAGATGGGATTCATGTATATTTACAGGTGAGGATGAATGTGCCTTTGTCAAGGTGTTGGGTCCAACCCTAAGAAAAGCCGGACTAGAAGATAAACACATTCTCATATGGGATCACAATCGAGATATCATGGTTGAGCGTGCAAAAGCAGTTTTACAAGATAAAGAGGCTTATGAATATGTTTGGGGAACTGCATTTCACTGGTATGAAAATGAACAATTTTCAAATGTGAAGAAGCTTCATGATCTTTATCCGGAAAAGCATTTGCTGTTTACCGAAGGATGTCAAGAAGGTGGCCCACATTTTAATGAATATCAAGTCGGTGAACGTTATGGAAGAAATATGATTAATGACTTAAGAAACTATACTGAAGGGTATATTGATTGGAATTTGTTTCTTGATGAAACAGGGGGTCCAAATCATGTCAACAATCTATGTTCATCACCTCTTATGATTAAAATCTTCCATGAAGAGTTAGTCTTAATGCCATCTTATTACTATATTGGACATTTTTCTAAGTTTATTAAACCTGGTGCCAAACAGATGGCATCACACGGAACTGACAAATTACTTTATGTTTCATTTGTGAATCCTAATGGGGAACAAATAGTTGTTATTCAAAATCAAAAAGATTTTGATTGCAACGTTGATATCATAGGTCTTAAGGAAAAAATAAAGATGACTGTTGATGCCCATAGTATTTCAACGATTGTTATTTAGTTATCGATTAATCAAAGGATCCTGAGTTGCTATGGGTCCTTTTTTGTCGATTTGAATTATTTTTATGAAAGCCCTTTACTTTTTTTGGTTTGGGCTTTATAATGAAAGATAGGAAACCGATTTCCATGAGGTATATATGTCAATAAAAAAAACGATTTCGATTAAACAAAACGACGGATATTATTTTCCAATGTTCAATCTCAAGGGTATGCGTTCATCAATATCCCCTTTTTTTGGTGGCGATCTAAAAGTTGATTATCATCATTATGCTTTAGAACCCACGACAGAAAACGACATGTATCACAATATTTCATCAAGAAATGTGATATTCGATGTTGATCATAAACTGTATTTTTTGAATGGTCAAACCAGTCTTCAACAAAAAGATCAAATCGTTTATGAAACTGATTTGCTCTATCAAAAAGTGACAAGATCAAATAACAAATTTTCAATTAAAACAACTTCATTTGTACCTTTAGATGATATGGTGGAAGTTCACCAAGTTATTTTCAAAAATACAAGCTCTAAAACAATAAAACTACAACCTACTATTGCAGTTCCTATTTATGCAAGAAGTGCTGATAATCTAAGAGATCATCGACAAGTCACATCATTGCTTAATCAAATAGATGTTGTTGACCATGGTATATTAGTCAAACCAACACTGTCATTTGATGAAAGAGGGCACACTATAAATTCAACCATTTATAGTGTTTTTGGAGATTCTACTGATTTGGAAATTAATGGATATATTCCAACAATGGATCGTTTGATTCACGGTGGCTCATTACATTTTCCTAAAGGACTTAAAAATATAGAACAATTAGGCTATCATACTGAAGGCTTTGAAGCTATGGGTGGTATTCAATTCAAAGAAGTTCATTTGGAACCAAATGCTTCAGTTATCTTCTATTTTTCAATAGGTATTCATGAAAATAAAGAACAAGCTTTTAAAGAAAATATGAAATTTCTTAATGAGAAAGCCTTTCATGATGGATTAGAAGCTTCACATAAATATTTTTTAGATTATGTTCGTGGTTTGGAATTTGAATTTACAGATTTAGAAACAAGTCATCAATTATCTTGGGTTGTACTGCAACCCTTGTTACGCAGATTTTTTGGGAACTCTTATCTCCCCCATCATGACTATGGTCATGGTGGAAGGGGATGGAGAGATTTATGGCAAGACTTGCTTGCACTCATCATGATGAATGATGATAGTGTCTATGATCTTTTATATAACAATTTTCAAGGTGTTAGAATAGATGGTTCAAATGCTACAATTATTGGTGATCAACCTGGTGAATTTAAAGCAGATAGAAACATGATAACTCGTGTTTGGTCAGATCATGGAGCTTGGCCATTGTTAACGACAAAAATGTATATTGATGAGACTGGAGATTTAGAATTTCTACTCAAAAATCAATATTATTTTGATGATCAATTTACACATTACACAAAGAAAACCAAGAAGAAACCAATTCAAAACAAAGTCTTAAATCAGAATCAGGAAATATATTTGGGAACTATTTTAGAGCATCTGCTATTACAAAATCTGGTTGGTCATCATAATGTTGGTGAACATGGATTTGTAAAATTAGAAGATGCTGACTGGAATGATGGACTTGATATGGCACATCATCGTGGTGAAACGATTGCTTTTACACATATGTATGCAAATAATCTTCGTGAATTAGCTTCCATGATTAGATTGCTACCTACAAGAAACATTGTATTATTTGAAGAATTATCTATGTTGCTCAAAGAGGATGTGGATATTCAATCATATTTTGATGTAGTCTCTGAATTTAAGGGACATAAAATATGGATTGATCAATTTGTGTTGGCTAATCAATTGGATAAGTTAGCTCAAAATCGCATTCAATTTTTACGCAATAATGCATATAACAATAAGCAATATCAAAGCTATTTCAATAATGACGGACTCAATCCAGATGCCAATGGAACGGTATCACTTACTGGTCAAGCCATTGCTTTATTAAGTCAAGTACCAACTAAGATGCAAGCTAAAGAACTTGCGATTAACACAAAAAAACAACTATTTGATAAAAAAATAGGAGGATACCACCTCAATAGCAACTATCAACAGGTTCTAACCAATATGGGAAGAGCTTATGGTTTTGCATATGGGCATAAAGAAAATGGTGCAGTATTTTCTCACATGGTCATCATGTATGCTTATGGTTTATATCAATACAATTTAGTTAATCAAGGACATGAAGCAGCACTCACACTACTTAAACAAGCTCAAAACTCAAGAAGTCAAGTTTTATTAGGGATACCTGAATATTTTTCTAACGAAGGTATTGGAAAGTATCCTTATTTAACAGGATCTGCAAGTTGGATGCTAAAACTCTTAAGAAGTGAAATTTTTGGTATCTCTTTACATCTAGGTGTGTTGAAACTTTCACCAAAATTAAAGAAAGATGATTTCATTGATGGCAAAGCATCAATTACTACATATTTGTTCAAGGCTAAAAGAGAAATCACGTACTATAATCCTAAACATCTCGATTTTGGATCATATCAAATATCATCAATCAAAATCAATGGAAAAAATGTTGAAAATGAATTTAGACACCTTGATGGAAATATAGAGGTATATCTTGATGAAAAATTATGATGTTTATCAGTTTGATGGTCCAGGATATCAAAAGTTATTCCACCATCAAAACTGGAGAATTTCAATTCTCAATTATATTGAAGAACTAGAATTGGATCAAATTTCATATGTTGAATCCCATGAATATACGGATGAGGCATTTATTTTACTAGATGGATCATGCATGATGTTTTTTGCTGAAGTGAAAGATCAAAAAATTGTTTCATTTTCAGCTTTGAACCTAGAAAAGAATAAAGTTTACAATATTCATACAGGCACATTTCATACACATACGCTATCATTGGATGCAAAATTACTCATCATTGAAGAAGAAAACACGTGTGATTCCAATTCGCCTCGGATTCCACTTAATCATGAGCATCGATTCATGCTAAAAAAACTTTACTTGGAGAAAATCAATGAACTATAAATTATTGTGGGAAGATCAATTTGATCAAGATGGCAAACCTAATCCAGAAATTTGGACGATAGAAACAGGTGGTCATGGATTTGGGAATGGAGAACAACAATTTTATACCAATAGAGAAAAGAATATCTTTATCAAAGATGGTATTTTAAATATAGTAGCGCATAAAGAAAAATATGAACATCTCAACTACACATCTGCCAAAATTACAACAGAAGGTAAAAAAAGCATTACGAATGGACGCGTTGAAGTCGTTGCTAAAGTACCTCATGGAGCAGGCACTTGGCCAGCAATCTGGTTTCTAGGAAACCAATTCAAAGAAGTAGGGTGGCCATCATGTGGTGAAATTGACTTAATGGAACATGTTGGGCATAACCCAAATGTTGTTCACTTTTCACTACATTCTAAAACGAATTACTTTCATATCAAAAATCAACCAACAAAGGTTGTTAAATTAGAAAATATAGTAAATGAATTTCATGAGTTCGCTATGGATTGGGAAGAAAACCAAATCACTTTTTATTTGGATGGCAAGGAACAAGAGACATTTATTAAACCTAAAGATGCTTCCAAAGAACAATGGCCATTTAGTCAAGATTTTTATTTAATTCTTAATCTTGCATTAGGTGGAACATGGGGTGGGTTAATCGATGATTCAAACTTTCCAATATCCTTTCAAATAAAATCAGTGAAAATATATGAAAGAAGTGATTTGATTGACTAAAAAGAGAACCATCTATGATATTGCTACAGAACTTGAATTAACTCCTGGGACCATTTCAAAAGTTTTGAATCATACCGGAAATGTTAGTTCCAAGACAAGAGAAAGAGTTTTAGCATACATCAAGCAAGTCGGTTATGTTCCCACATCAAGTGCACGTATGCTTAAATCAAAAAGAACATATACCATTGGTGTTGTTTTTACAGAGGAATCTGCTATTGGCTTGGAGCACTCGTTTTTTTCTAGTATTTTACAATCATTTAAGAGTTATGTTGAAAATGAAGGATACGAATTATCCTTTATTGTACGAAAGCTAGGAAAAAATCACCTAACATATTATGAATGGTGTATGAATAAACGAGTTGATGGAGTTTACATTGTTGTTGGAGATATCAACGATCAAGGATTACATGAAATCCTTGAAAGTGGTATTCCTGCAGTTTCAACCGACATGTTTTTAACAGGACTTCACACCGTTGTCAGTGACAATGATCAAGGCATTAGAATTAGTATGGAATATGTTCGTGATGTTTTGAAGAAAAAACATGTAGCTGTTGTTGCAGGTCCTGTGACATCCAAGGCATTTGTTGAAAGATTAATTTCATTTAGAAAATACGCAAAAGATTTTAATTTTAGTACATCAGAAGAAGATATTGTGCTATCTGAAAGTTTCGGTTTTACCGGAGGATTTAATGCAGTTAGACAACTGATGAAGCAAGTAAAAAATAAGCCAGAAGTTATTCTAGCAGCAAGTGATGATATTGCACTTGGTGTTATTAAAGGTTTAACAAGTATGAGCATTAAAATACCAGATGATATTCAAGTTATTGGATTTGATGACATTGCATTTGCCAAACATTTCACACCGGCACTTACAACGATTGCTCAAGATAGAAAATTATTAGGTGAAACTGCTGCAAAAATGCTGATTAACCTAATTGAGTCACCAGAAGACGAAATTGACGAAATAATCACACTTCCTGTTCAACTCGTTGAACGGGAATCTACAAAAAGATAAAAAAATGATTAAAAGTGTTGAAAACGGTTCCATTATATGATATTATAATAATATACAAAAAGGAAACCGGTTTCCTTGAGAGGAATGGCAATGATAAACTCACTTTATAGTTTCACAATCGAAGATTATCAAAAGCAAAAGCCTTTTTCTAGTTTTTTAAGTGGTATTGCAGGAAAAATGGGAATTCCACTTTGGGCTTTCTATGTTAATAGAGGTCAACTCATCTCATCTTTTGGAATTAGAGATAAAAATAGTGCAATTATGGAGTTTTTTCCAGCCAATAATGCATACCATTATGTATCAAGAATTGGGTTTAGAACATTCATAAAAAAAGATGGCAAGGTTTATGAATTTTTTAAAGAGAAAAATGCTAATCAACGCTTAATCGTAAGACAAGATCAAGTGACCATTGAAGAAGATCAAAAGGATTTGGGTCTTAAGGTTAAGGTTACTTATTTTACACTTCCTAATGAACCAATAGCAGGTTTAATTAGAAAAGTTGAAATTGAAAGTTATAAAGGAAATTCAGATATCCAAGTTATCGATGGATTAGCTCAGCTTATTCCATCTGGTATCGACTACAACACATACAAAGCTGTATCCAACTTGATGCAAAGCTGGATGGCTAATATCCATGAAGAAAACTATGTATTTTATAAACTTCGTGCCTCTACAGATGATGGTGCTGAAGTGAGTGAAGTTCATGATGGTAATTTCTATTTATCCACATCATCTGTTAAACCGTTATTGATCAGTGATTACAAATTGATATTTGATGAGGATACTTCCTTAGAAACACCATACCTTTTTGAAAAGAATACAATAAAAGAATTATCAAAAATCAAACAAGTTCATGTCAATCAAGTGCCATGTGCGATGAGCGGTTATGAATTTAATAATATGAAGATGGAAACATTTTATAGCATCATTGGATATGTTTCTGATAAGAATGTTTTAGATGAGTTATCAAAACGTGTTGACATCAAGTACTTTGAACAAAAAGAATTAGAAAACTTGAACATTCATGATGAGCTTGTATCAACGATTGAAACTAAAACCAGCCAACCCATATTTGATGCTTACCTAAAACAAAGTTATTTGGACAATGTTTTAAGAGGTGGAACACCAATGATGGTCAACACCTCAGATGGTATGATTGCTTATCATCTCTATTCAAGAAAGCATGGAGATTTAGAAAGAGATTATAATTTCTTCAGCATCGATCCTACATTCTATTCTCAAGGAAATGGTAATTTCCGAGATGTATTGCAAAATAGAAGAAATGACTTATTGTTTCAACCTGAAATTGGGCATTTCAATATTTATCAGTTCACATCATTGATCCAAGCTGATGGATATAACCCACTCAGCATTGGTGGTGTTATGTTTAAATATTTAGGTCGTATTGAAGATGCACCTACTATTCTTAAAGACATACTTAAAAACGAATTTACTCCAGGTATGATAGCAACCAAACTATTTCATCATGATCACGAAATTGATGTTACCTTAAAAACAATACTCAAAAACAGTAAAGTTGTCATTAAAGCTGCTTTTGGCGAAGGATATTGGGAAGATCACTTCACTTATATTTATGATCTAGTTGATTCTTATTTGTCAATTTATCCAGATCATCTTGAAGAGTTAATGTTTCAATTGAAAATCCCATTCTTTGTATCTCCGGTCTACGTTCTACCAAGAGATCAAAAATATGTGTTGCGTCCTGATGGCAAGGTTAGACAATATGGTGCAATTAAACATTTTCACGATCAAAAAGATAGATGGCTAGAAAACAGTAACGGTTTGATTCAAATCAATCTTTTTGGGAAATTATTAACACTAGCACTGAATAAAATTGGGCATTTGGACCCATTTGGTATTGGATTATCCTATGAAGGTAACAAACCGGGATGGAATGATGCCATGAACGGGGTTCCTGGATTATTTGGATCTGGCGTATCTGAAACAATAGAACTCAAACGAATCGTTAAACTTTTGTTAAAGATTGCTTTGGAACATCCAAATCAGAAAGTAAACCTACTTAAGTCAACAGATAGACTCGCTACGCAGTATGTGAATTTGGATTTCTCCAATGAATTCAATTCATGGGATGAAAGAATGAATCATCTTGAAGCGTATCGAAAAGCTTTGTTAGATGAGCAATTAATCATCGAACATTCTGCTCAATATTTTATCGAAGTGCTTGAGGTTATGATGAGTCAGTTGACAAAAGCTTTATCTAAGGCTAAAGAACTCGATTCAGTTTATCCAACCTACTTAATTTATGAAGCAGAAGCATTTGAACAAATATTAAATAAGGCAGGAGCACCTGTTATCGGTGATTACGGCTTGCCTTTAGTCAAAGTAAAAAAATTCAAGGTTGAAGCTCTACCAAGTTTTCTTGAAGCTCCAGCAAGATATCTAAAATCATTAAGTTCTTATGATGAAGCAAAAGAAATATACCAAGAAATTAAAAAGACCGAATTATACGATGAGAAACTCAAATTTTATCAAACAAGTAAGTCACTAGATGCACTTGGCAATGAAGTGGGTCGTATTCGGGCATTTACACCTGGTTGGTTAGAAAGAGAATCAAATTTCTTACATATGACCTATAAATATTTGCTTGGTGTTTTAAAAGCAGGTTTATATGAAGAGTTTTTTGAAGAAATAAAAACCAATTATACATGTTTCATGGATCCGAAGGTTTATGGAAGGTCACCTATTGAAAATTCATCATTCTTAGCTACATCTTCTAATCCTGATCCAAAAAAACATGGTCAAGGATTTGTATCAAGATTATCCGGATCAACAGCAGAACTGCTTTCGATGTGGCGCTACATGTTTTTCGGAGATCACATTTTCACACTAGATCAGGAGCAACTTGTATTTGAACTCAGTCCCAAATTACCTAGATCATTCTTTAAGGATGGTATCATTGAAGTGAGATTATTTAATCACACAACAATTGTCTATCATTTAGTTGATGAAATCGATACATATGATCAAAAAGCATATATCGAGAAAATGACATTACACAAAGCAGATGAAATTTGTGAAGTCATTGGAAGTAAAGTACAAGGAAAGTGGACAAAAGACATCCGTAACGGTCAAGTCTTTAAAATAAATGTCTATATAAGAGGAGGAAAATAAATGAAGAAACGTATTATTGTTTTAGCGCTTGTTATGTTATTTGGATTTTTCCTAGCTTCATGTGAAAAAACACCTGAAGTTCCAACATTAACAAGTATTACAATCAGTGGCACTGCTGATGTAACTCTAGATTTTGAAGAAGAGTTCAACATTTTGCAAGGTGTTACTGCGTTAGGAAACGATGATGTCGATTACACTGCAGATATTACTTATGTAACCACATCAGCTGTTTTAGCTGGGGATATGCTTGACACCACAAAAACTGGTGCTCATGCTATTCGTTATGAAGTGAGTGTTGATGGTATTGTAGCTCAAACTTGGCGCTATATCACTGTTAACCCACCACAAGCAGGAGAAGGCGAAATGCTTGTGAATCCAAACTTTGATAATGGAACTGCTGGATGGGATGATCCATCTGTTGTCTACAATGCAGACGGTTCATCAATGACATTATCAGTTGAAAATGGCGCACTAAAGGCTGAAGTTGTAGCAGGAGCTAATCCTTACACTCCAAGATTCGGTCAAATGAACGTTCCATTTGAACAAGGTAAGGCTTATAAAGTAAGCTTTGATGCAAAATCAAGTGTTGAAAAGATCATTAACCTACAAGTTGGTGAATTATTATCAGCATCACCTTGGTTTACAGATTTCAAACCTAGCCAAACTGAACACCGCACAATTACGACTGAATGGGCTAATTACGAGTATTCATTCATGATGACATTAGACAATCAAAGAGGTGGCGTTTTATTTGAATTGGGTGCTATTAGTGGTGTTGGTGTTGATGCTACAGTATGGTTTGATAACATTCTTATCGAAGAAACAACCATTACTGGTGATTCTGTTGCTCCAATGATTTCTGGTGTTACAGCATCTGTCAATGTTCTAGTTGATGATACATTCAATCCATTATCAGGTGTTACTGCTAGTGATAATGTCGATGGTGATATCACTGATATGATTACTGTTGAATTCTTCTTAGTCGTTGGCGAAGTAGAAACAGTTGCTACAGCAGTTGATACAAGTGCTGAAGGTGTCTACAAGGTAGTTTATACCGTCAGTGATGCTGCAGGCAATGAAACTGTTGTTGAATCAATGGTTCATGTTATTTTGGTTCTTGATTATGATTATCCAGGTTTCCGTACTTACCTAAATGGCGCAGTTGGAACACTTGAAGTAGTTGAGGGTGCTTTAGAACTTAATTTAACTGAAATTAATGTAAGTGCTGGCTGGCACATTCAAGTTATCCAAGATGCATACTCTTTAGGTTATGGTGCTGACAATGTTGGTTCGATGAATCTTGAAGCAGGTAAGACTTACAAAGTCACATTTGATGCGAAAGCAACAACTGCTGGTAACATTACATTAGCAATCGGTCACGCAGGTGGCGGATGGACTCCATACTTTGTTGATGGAGCAGTTGCAGTCACAACTGAACTTCAATCATTTAGCATCGAATTTACATTGGATGACACAGAAGCTGACTATTCAGTACCTGCACAATTCAAACTTGAAATGGGTATGTTATTTGCTGGAACTACAGCTCCACAAACATTCACATTAGATAATGTTGCTATTGACGTTTTAGAAGGCACAGAATTTGTTGCAACTGATTTGATCTTTAATGGTGAATTCATGGAATTCGTTGTACCTGAATGGATCGGTTATGGCACAACTACTGTTGTCGAAACAGAAACTGATGTTACCATCACTTACGCAGATACTGCTGTTGAATGGTGGAACAATAATGCACAACTCGAAGTTGTGAATTTTGATAGAACAAAAGAAGCAATCCTATTTACATTTACAGGTGTTGTTGGTCATGAATATCTCTTTAAGATTGAAGGCGGCGGAGCTGCTGTCGAATTACCAATCGTTGGTGATGGAACTGAACAACAATTAGAATTATCTCTTGCTTCATTAACTGAAACGCAAAGAATGGGTTTAAATTTAATCATTGTTTTCGTTAAGACTCAAGGTGCATCAGGTTCTGTAGTTGTTAAACCTTGGGAATATGTCATTGGTGAACCAGAGTGGATGGGCTACGGCACAACTACTGTTGTTGAAACAGAAACCAATGTTACTATTAATTACACTGATACCGCTGTTGAATGGTGGAACAATAATGCTCAACTTGAAGTTACTGATTTCGATGGCACTATGAACCAATTGCTATTCACATTCACTGGTGTTCTTGGTCATGAATATCTATTCAAGATTGAAGGCGGCGGACAAGCTAAAGAATTAGCTATCGTTGGTACTGGTGTTGAACAAGAATTATTATTACCACTTGACTTGATGACTGAAGCACAAAGAGATGGCTTAAACTTAATTATTGTCTTTGTTAAAACAGCAGGCGCATCAGGTTCACTCGTGTTAAACACTTGGGAATACGGTCCAGTTATAGAACCTACAGATCCAGAATGGACTGGTTATGGTACAACTACTGTTGCTGAAACAGAAACAAATGTTACGATTACTTATACGAATACCGCTGTTGAATGGTGGAACAATAATGCTCAACTTCCAATCGTAGGTTTCGATGGAACAAAGAACCAATTGTTATTCACATTCACTGGTGTTCTTGGTCACGAATATCTATTTAAAGTTGAAGGCGGCGGACAAGCTAAGGAATTAGCAGTCGTTGGTACTGGCGTTGAACAAACATTATTATTACCACTTAACGACATGACTCAAGCACAAAGAGAAGGCTTAAACTTACTCATCGTTTTCGTTAAGACAGAAACTGCTTCAGGTTCACTCGTGTTAAACACTTGGGAATATGGTCCTTACTTATGGACTGGCTACAACATGACAGTTGTTGAAACTGAAACTGATGTTACCATCACATATCCTGCAACTCCTGCAAACTGGTGGGAAAACAATGCACAACTTCGAATCACAGATTTCGATGGCACGATGAACCAAGTATTATTCACATTTACTGGTGTTCTTGGTCATGAATATCTATTTAAGATTGAAGGCGGCGGACAAGCTAAGGAATTAGCAATCGTTGGTACTGGTGTTGAACAAGAATTATTATTACCACTTGACACCATGTCAGAAGCACAAAGAGATGGCTTAAACTTAATTATTGTTTTCGTTAAAACTGAAGCTGCTGCTGGTACACTCGTGTTAAACACTTGGGAATATGGTCCAGTTTTAGCACCTGCTGATCCAGAATGGGTTGCAGTAGGAAATGCAACAGTAGTCACTACAGTTACTGAAACAACAATAACTTACACTGATACACCAGCTAACTGGTGGGATAACCATGCGAAACTCGCTGTTCCTGATTTCAATGGAGCAACTACATCCATCGTGTTTACATTCACAGGTGTTGTTGACAAAGAATATGTATTTAAAGTTGAAGGTGGTGGAGCTGGTGTTGAAGTAACAGTCTTAGCTACTGGAGCTGAACAACTAGCAACAATTTCATTAAGCACTTTAAATCAAACTCAAAAAGACGGTTTGAACTTACTTGTAGTTTTCGCTAAAACAGTTGGATTCTCAGGTACAGTCGTCATCACTAATATCGAATACGTCGTTACACCATAATTAAAAATTTATAACTTGAGATGGCGCATGGAAGCTTTTCTATGCGCCATACTCTAAACATTAAGTATTAATGAATAGGAGGAAAAAAATGAAGAAAATATTACTTTTATTTGTTGCCTTATTCCTAGTGGTTGGTCTATATGCTTGTGGTGACGATGGTGAAACACCTATTGTTAATCAAAAGATAGAACTAACTTATGCAGACTGGGGTAATCAAGAATTTAATCAACGCATGATTGATGCCTTTATGGCAAAATATCCTGACATTCGTGTTACATTACGTCAAGATATCGCTGGTAGTGGTGCAGAATTTACAGGTAACCTTGTGACTGCAGCACAAGCTGGTTTATTACCAGACGTTTTTGCAACTGATAATGTTCCAACAGTTATCAATGCAGGATTAACTTATGATTTAGCAGAACTTTGGGATGCTGATCCAGACACTGATCTTGTCTATGAAAACGTTGCACTTACAGGTGTTTACAATGGTAAGAGATTTGCAGTCCCATCATTCCAATTTTTAAAGGGAATCATGATTAACCTTGACATCTTTGCTGACGCAAATCTAACAACCGTTGAAGGAAAATACAGAATTGACAATGATGGCTATCCTGTCAAGGATTGGACATTTACAGAATTTGTTGAAATAGCAAAAGCTATTAAAAACTTTGACTTAGTCGATACTGAAAATCTTGTTATTGGTATGGATACTTGGTATGGTTCTCCTGATTTCCAACAAGTATGGCCGATGATGAATGATGCAAATGTCCAATATGATACTTGGGACGGTTCAGCATTTCATTATACTTCAGCTGATTGGATTTATGCGATGCAACAAAAAGTAGCATTACACCAATTAACAAATGGTACAACTACAAGATATGAACAAGATGTTTATGATAACAATCCAGTATTGCAACAATACCTTATTCAAATGGGTTATGCAGCAATGGATATTGAAGGATCATGGATGTTAGGTATTATCAATGCAGCTAAAGAAGATAGCAATATCAACTTAGGCTTCTGGCCATATCCAAGTGGTTCAGCGGGTTTATTCCCACCAACAATTCTTGACTACCAAGCTATTTCATCACAAACAGCTCATCCAGAAGAAGCTTATTTACTTGCTAAATGGATGACTTTCGGACAAGAAGGTTGGGAAGCACGTCTTGATTTATTAGAAGCTGATAATGATGCTGCTTTATTAGCAGGAGAATTACCAATTCACTTAGATCGTTTCCCTGTTGGAGATTATCCTGATGTTTGGGATAGAGTCTACGACTTGGTTGACGATATCGAAGGTATTAATTATACTTTGGATCGTATTGAATATTCAAAACCTGACCTTGATAAATGGTTACCAGGATATAAAGATTTCTGGGCATGGGTTAACGATCCTGAAAATGCCTATAATTGGGATAGTTTGATTATTGCAGGACCAACTGCAGTACCAACATATGCTGAACAATGGGAAGCTAAAGCTAACGAAATCGTTCAAGCTCAATTATTAACTTTAGGCGCTGATTGATTAAACAAAAATGGATAAGAGGGGAAATTTTCCCCTCTTAAACCCATATAATTGGGAGGAATCATGAAGAAAGTAAGCATATTTTTTAAAAAAGGATTTCAAAAATTTAAATCAATCTTCGGTGAATTTAGTGCTAAGCGAATCATTTCAATTTTCTTAGCCTTTATTTTAATTCTTGTCGTTGTGCTATCTTTTTTTAAAACATCATCCAATGACACTTTCTTTGAGACCTCAGTCTTAGCTAATGATTATCAAAACCAATCATTAAGCTCTGCTTTTAGCACGCCACTTTATACTGAAGTGAAACAAAGCTATTTATCCCTAAATTTAAATGAAACAGATGTAGAAGAAACAATATTAACACTCGATATGGATTCAACTCAAAGTATCAGTGCAAGTGATACCCTATATGGAGAGATTGTTTCAGATTATATCAGTCAAACAGGTAGATCTCAAGATGTTTATTTGCTTGATAGGGACCATAGTATAACCTTTGTTCATGAAAACACTGAAGCAGGATTATATTACTTTGCTTTAGATTATTACGAGTTAGAAGAAAGTATTGATAACACTCAAATTAGCATTAAAATTAATGGAGAAAGTCCATTTTATGAAAGTCAAACCATCGTTTTACCATCAAGATGGGAATTATCAACGCAGGAATTTACGCTTGATAGATATAATAATGAAATTCAACCTAGTTCAAATAAAATCGAGGACTGGTATTATCATAAGATTAATGACTACCGTGGTATGCATCCTGGTCTTTTTGCATTCGAACTCGAAGAAAATGATGTTATTGAGATTGAATATGTCAATGGACAATTACTTATAGGACAATTTTATTATGTTCTAGAAGATCAAATTCCTAGTTATGAAGATTATCTTGCTTCACATGGTGCTGCTAATATCATCGATGATGATATCACAATTGCAGCTCGCGACATGTCATCAAGAAATGATACATCAATACGTTTAAGATCAGAGTATGATCCATCAAATCTATATTATGATACACAGTTCCTCAGACTTAATGTTATTTTTGGTGATTCTTGGCAAAATAGTGGACAAGCAGTATCGTATTCAATTGATGTTGAAACATCGGGGTATTATTATTTATCATTTAAATACAGACAATACATGATTAAGGATATGCCTGTTTTTAGAAAGATTAAAATTGATGGAGATGTTCCATTTGATTTATTAGAAAATTATGCTTTTCCATACACTGTAAGTTTTATAAACCGTACTTTAGTGGATGAAAATAATGAAAACCTAAAAATCTATTTAGAAGCTGGAACACATGAATTAACTTTAGAAGCAGTCAATTATCCTTATCGTCAAACCATAGAAACCATTCAATATGTCATGAATGAAATTCAAAGTCTAGCCTTAAATATTAAGAGATACACAAGTGGAGGAACAGATCGCTATCGTGACTGGGATATAGAAACATATTTTCCTTCAGCATCATCAGATATTTTAGATTGGGCAGAACTTCTTAATCAAACATACTCAAATTTATTGAGCATTACATCTGTTGATCAGCCTTCTGAAATTGGTAATATGAAGGTTGCTGCAACAAGACTTACAAATATTGCTAATGATATCAATAAATTACCTAGTTTAATGGTTCAATTTTCTGACGGTGATTCATCTGTTAATCAGATGTTAGGCAATATGATGCAAAGACTGATGCGATCTAATCTTGAATTAGAACGTAGTATCTTCCATGGAGATGATCCAATTGCTAAGCCATATGCGAATATATTTGTTCGTTTTTGGGAAGGGTCTAAGCGTTTAGTTTTATCTTTTATCAATAATCCATATTCAGCATCAACAAGAAAAGATGATGAAGTCACAGTCTGGGTTAACCACTCGAGACAGTACATCGAAATCATGCAATCAATGATTGATGAAAGATATTCTGGTCCAATGAAAATCACTTTATCACAAATGCCTGATCAAAATAAGCTCGTATTAGCAAATGCTAGTGGTCAATCACCAGATGTTGCTATTGGTGTTAATCACTGGATACCTTATGATTTTGCTGTGAGAAAGGCTTCTTTAGACTTGCGTCAATTTGAAGGGTATGAAGAATTAGTAACACATTTTTCTAAAGGTGCTATGATTCCTTACGTATTTGAACAAGGTGTTTACGGATTACCAGAAACACAAAATTTCTGGGTTACCTATTATCGTAAGGACATTTTAGATAGTATTGGTATTACTGAAATTCCACAGACATGGGATGAAATTATTGAGATATTGCCTTTATTGCAAAGTTATGGCATGAATTATTTTGTTCCTTTAGCACAATATAGTGGACTTAAACCGTTTGTTGCTACATTACCTTTCATTTATCAATTTGGTGGAGATTTATATACACCAGATGGTATGCAAACAAATATCAATAGTGAAGAAACACTAAAGGGTATCACTTTAATGTCAGAATTGTTTACTTTATACAATGTGCCAAAATATGTAGGATCATTTTATAATCATTTCCGTTATGGACTACTACCTATTGGTATTTCTGACTTATCAACTTATATCTTACTTGATACAGCAGCAGTAGAACTTGATGGCTTATGGGGTATGGATCTTCATCCTGGTGTCTTAGACCCAGATACTGGAGAAATCAATCGTTATAGCGCTGTTGGTGCACAAGCATCAATGATCATGAGTACAACAAAATATCCTGAAGAATCTTGGGATTTCTTGAAGTGGTGGATGTCAACTGAGGTTCAAAGTGATTTTGCATTCTTAGTTCAAAGCACTTATGGACAAGCTTATTTCTGGAATACTGCAAATCTTGATGCATTTGAGACATTGTCAATGCCTCGTGAGTATAAAGATATTGTATTAGAACAATGGAATTATGCTTTGGAAGCTTCTCGTATTCCTGGTGCTTATATGGTTGAACGTGAAATCAGTAATGCTTGGACTAAAATCGTTTTTGATGGTACCAATCCAAGACAAGCATTAGATGAAGCAGTACGCATATCTAATCGAGAAATCATCTATAAGATGGCTGAGTTTGGCTATACATATCGTGGTGAGATTCTAAAAGAATATATAGTTCCTAGTATTTACAATATTGATCAGTGGTTGACGGAGGTGGAACATGATTAGCAAAATGAACCGCCCAGCTTGGTTTATTGTTCCTTATTGGACACTATTCTTTGTTTTCGTAGTTGTTCCAGTAGTTGTAGCAATTTTCTTATCATTTACTTATTTTAATGCCATTCAGGCACCAACATTTATTGGTATCACAAATTATATTGAATTAATTACAATGGATACAGTCTTCATGCAATTTGTTTTATCGAACACTTTGAAATTTGCATTGATTGTTGGACCTTTTGGTTACTTATTATCATTCTTACTTGCATGGATGCTTGCTCAAATTCCAGCAAAAGCAAGAACAGTATTAGCTATCATTTTGTATTCACCATCGCTTACCATGGGTGTTGCCATGGCTTCGATGTGGCGCATCATATTCTCTGATGATTCCCAAGGTTATTTAAACAGTTTACTTCTTAACTGGGGTATCATTTTAGAACCTATACAGTTTTTACAATCACCTCAATACTTAATGACCATTATGATTGTCGTCTCGCTATGGAGCAGCATGGGTGTCGGATTTTTAGCCATGCTTGCTGGGGTTCTTAACATCGATCAAACCCTTTATGAAGCGGCATACATGGATGGTATCAAAAACAGAGCACAAGAAATTTTCTATATCACCATACCTTCAATGAAACCCCAAATGCTTTTCGGGGCCGTAATGGCGGTGGTGACAACCTTTCAAGCAGGGGGCATTGGTGTTGCCTTGTCTGGGTCAAACCCGACACCGCAATATGCCGGCCAATTAATTGTCAATCATATTGAAGACTTTGGATTTATTCGTTATATGATGGGCTATGCAGCGACAATTAGTGTGATTTTACTGCTTATGGTTTACTTCATTTCGAAAGTTACTTGGAGTATCTTAGGGGAAAGGGAGTGATCATATGGCGAGAAATTCATTTCAAGGCACAAAGATAAATCCGACCAACTTTGATCGTAGTCAGATTCCATTCTTTGCTTTCCTTATTCCATTTTCTTTATTGATGTTGTTGCCAATCTTATTTATTGTCAACCATGCATTTAAACCACAAAGTGAGCTATTTGCTTATCCTCCTAAATTTTTCGTTAGAAGACCAACATTAGACAATTTCTTAGAATTGTCAAGAATTGTTTCAGCTTCTGGTGTTCCATTTTCGAGATATATGGTCAATAGTTTATTTGTGACGATTGTTGGTGTAACACTTGCGATATTCATTACCGCTTTTTCAGCATACGCTTTATCAAAACTTAAGTTCAAGGGTAAGAAGTTCTTATTTGAGCTTAACACATTAGCTTTAATGTTTGTTCCAATTGCTGTACAAATACCAAGATATTTGATTATAGCGAAATCTGGACTTATTGATACGTACTGGGCACATATTTTACCAGTGATTGTCATGCCAGTTGCGATGTTCTTGATCAAGCAATTTATCGATCAGACACCTAATGAATTAATTGAATCAGCTAAAATTGATGGGGCTTCTGAGATGCAGATATTCTTAAAGATTATTATGCCAATCATCGCACCCGCAATTGCAACTGTAGGTATCTTAGCCTTTCAGGCTATTTGGAATGATACAACCACTTCGGTGTTGTATATTAATGATGAGAGCAAACGAACGCTTGCTTTCTATATGATGAGTTTAACATCTGCACAAGGTAATACTGTAGCCGGCCAAGGGATGGCAGCTGCTGCAGGTTTGATGATGTTTATACCCAATCTATTGTTGTTCATCATTCTTCAAAGTAAAGTTATGAACACAATGGCTCATTCAGGTATCAAATAATGAAAAAGTATATTCTATTATTCATTGTATTTCTTGCTTTCTTCGTTCCATCCCTCGAAGTCAAAGCAAATGGTTTACCTTATACAACCTATACTTATTCAAGCGCTACAAATCGTTTTGTATGGACTCAAGATGCATATCTACCACTATCTATTAGTTATGACTTAGGTGGTTTAACATTAGATACACCAAGTGATATGACAATTGACAGCGAAGATAATGTTTATATCGCTGATACAGGAAACTCAAGAGTCATCAAATACAGTTTACAAAGTGATGTCGTTACCGTTATAGGTGAAGGATTTTTAGATCAACCTACGGGTGTTCATGTCGGACAAGATGGTAGCTTATATGTTGCTGACTTCGGTACTAAGGAAGGTTATCAATTCTTATATGATGATTTGACGGAAACCTATTCATTAGGCTCAGTTTATTCTAAACCTGTCGATACACCTTATTTTAAACCAACAGATGCATTTGACCCAACAAAGATTATTACTGACAGAGGAAACAATGTCTATATGCTCTTAGCTGGTAACATCAATGGGTTAGCTGAGTTTGAAAATAATGGGAATTTCTTCGGATTCTTTGGAGGAAACACTTTACCAAGCACCTTAGATAACATTTTAAAATCAGTGTTATTTGATGAAGAGCAACGTAGAGAATGGTTTAAGATGATTCCTAAACCGGTTTATAACATTGCTGTTGATCATGATGGATTGATTCTAACAACTACTAAAGAAGAATCTGGTTATCTAAAATTAAATATTGCTAACTTTGTTTACAATAAATCAGTTTGGGGATTTGATACAGTCGAAGACTTGTTTGTTGGTCCCTACAATACCATTTTCACCATCACATCAGATGGTTATATTACAGAGTATGGTCCTGATGGTTCAGTTTTATTTGTCTTTAGCGGACCTGATGCCTATAATCAAAAGGGTCTATTTAAATTGCCAACAGGTGTGGCAGTAGATTCTAAGAGCAATATCTATGTTGTAGACCAAGAAACTTCAGCACTCCAAGTGTTTATTCCTACCGAGTTTGCAAGTTTGGTTCATTACGCCATTGAGCTTTACCAAGAAGGTAAATACGCAGAATCTTTAGAACCTTGGCAAGAAGTACTCAGAATGAATAGCTTATTTGATCTTGCTAATAAAGGTATAGGTAATGCATATTTCTCTGAAATGGATTATGAAATGGCAATGGAATATTACAAGGTTGCTCGAGACACTGATGGTTTTTCCAATGCTTTTTGGGAAGTAAGAAACGATGTATTACTCAATAGTGGACAATTTATTGTTGGTATTTTCTTGAGTTTGATTGTTTTATACTTCGTCAATAGATTTGTTCATTTCATGGATTATGTCAGAAAACCATTTGTTAAAATAAAGAGTTATCTAAGTCGATTTAAGCTTTATCAAGAGCTTGTTTTCCCATTCTATATATTTAAACATCCTGGTGATGGTTATTATGGCATCAAGAGAGAAAACAAGGGGTCAAATCTATCAGCGACCATTTATTTGTTACTCTTCTTTTCAATGTATATTTATTGGATTTTTGAAACAAGCTTCTTATTCAATAACAATATTCCAACAGAAATCAATATTTTCCAACAAATGACAACGATATTTGTCCCATTCTTCTTATGGGTGGTTGCTAATTATTTAGTTTGTAGCATTCGTGATGGCGAAGGAAAATTAAGTGATGTTTATCAAGCATCAGCTTATACGTTGTTACCAATGATTATTGCTTTCCCTGTTTTAACGATTATATCTAAGGGATTGACTTATAATGAAGCATTTATCTATTCAACATTATTATTTATTGCTGTTGGATTGACTATTATCTACATGATTGTGATGGTCAAAGAAATTCATTTCTATGATATGAAACCAACCGTTTCAAATATTTTAATCTCAATCTTTACAGCAATCATGATTTTAGCTGTACTTTTCATCATCTATTTATTATTAAATGAAGTCTGGACGTTATTTGCAGACATTGTAAGGGAGTTGTTTAATCGTGGCTAAATTGACTAGATATTTAATCGTATTCATCTTGTTTATCATGATGACAGTTGGTATTGTCTATGCTGCCGATGTTAACGTTCCTTTGGCGGATTTTCAAACAGCTGCTAATTACCCATATATCAATGAACTGTTGCTAGAAAGTTCTAGATATACACAAACAGATGATGTTTCACCTCAAGTTCTAAATGATTATCATACCAAATACAATTTATCATATACACCTTTGGAACTTGATACTTTAGGTTTTGAACTCATGTTTGATACAAGCGATCTTGAGGTTTATTTTGAAAAAGATTCATTTTCAATCATGATTAAAAACAAAGCTACTGGATATTTCTGGTCATCTAGACCGGAATTCCAAGGTATTTCTGGAATTAGAGAAGATAACACAGCCAATAGAAATCTGATGAACTCAGGTTTATGGGTTGATTATGTTAATGCAAACAATGTTAAAACATCAACTTTAACAACAGCGTCATTATATACATTAGCAGAAGTTAAGTATGCCAATGATGGTTCGATAACCATCGACAATCCTGATCACTTACGTCCTTACATGCTTGAGACAGGAAGCTATTTAACACGTAAGGTTTCCGTATCAATTGAGAACCAGACAGCAAGTTCTTTCTTAACTCATGTTGATATTAAGGAAATTGATGTTGCCTTTGATGTTGAAATTAGCTTAAATCAAGGTTCACTAGAAGTCTATATTCCTTCTGACAGCATCGTAGAAGATGGAGAAGTTTATCGTCTGCTTGGCATTCAAATCTTCCCATATTTAGGAGCAGCTAGAGAAGCTAATGTTCCTGGATATATTATCATTCCTGATGGTGTAGGTGCTTTGGTAAGAATGAATCAAAGACATAATACCTATTTCCAAGCACGTTTTTATGGTGCTGATTATGGATATCAATCTTCAACATTACCACAATTATCCATTCCTATTTATGGTATGGTTCATGAACCTGGAGTCAATGGGTACTATGTGAACATCCTAGAAGGAGCTGAAAGTTCTACATTGCTTGCCAATTTCTGGGGTGACAATACAAAATATAATAGAATCACCTCAAGATTCAATGTTAGACAAATATTCAAAAATATTATCAATAAAGCAGGAGATGGCAATGATACCATTGCACTTGAAAAGACTACTGCTGATTACCGGGTCCAATATAATTTCTTAAATGGAGATAAAGCATCATATGTTGGTATCGCTAAAGAATATCGCGATTTCTTAATTGATGAAGGTGTTCTAACAAGTCAGGAAAAAGTTGTTGATCAACAGATTCCTATTCAGTTATCCTATATTATGTCTGATCAAGAACCATCATTTATTGGAACATCTAAAGTTAAAATGACTACTATTGATCAAGTTAAGAACGCCTATGACTATTTCAAGTCAAATGGTATATCAAATCAACAACTCACATTAATGGGTTGGAGTAGAGATGGATTCGTTTCAAGAGCTCCTTATAGAACCAGTATAGCTGGTAAAAATAATTATGAGGATTTTGCCAAATACGTCACTGATGATGGTAATACAATCTATTTAGATAATGAATATGTCATTTCATCAGAGTTATCTTCACAAGTTCTATATAATCGTGATGTAGCAAAGAACCTTTCAAAATTAAAGATGGTATTTAATAGACGTTCCTTAAATGGTCAAATTTTAGATTTGTACCTTCTTTATCCTGATCGAAGCTATAAGATGGCAAAAGATGATGTCGGATTCTTTGATGATCTAGGTGTATCGGGACTATCCATGTCCGCTCTTGGTATATTACTATTTAGCTATTATGATGGAAGTAATTACGAAAGAAGTAGCAGTATAGCATATTATCAAGATATTGCAAATTTGTATGATTCATTGACATTATCAACTCCAAATGTGTACTTATATCAGTATATTGATGGATATTTGGATCTACCAATTACAAATAGTCAATATGATTATTACACTGACTTGGTTCCACTCATTCCCATCATATTAAAGGGAAGTATTTCATATTACACACCATATTTGAACTTTAATGCTCTTGCAGAAGATAGATATTTAACTATGGTTGATTTTGGTGTAAACCCAAGCTATATTTTGACCTATGAACCTACATACGAAATGAGATATACACAAGCAAGCGCTTATTACACAACGACTCTATCTGACTATGAAGGCCGCATTTTAGATACATATCATTTTGTCAATGACGCACTGAAATACGTCACAAATGCTTATATCGTCAATCGTGAAGTGATTGAAACCGGATTAGTTTTGGTGACATACTCAAATGGTATATCGATCTATATCAATTACAATTATGAGACACTCACACACCTTGGAAATATTGTTTCAGCAAGAAGTTATAAGGTGGTGGAATGATGAAAAAATTAACTGCTAAATTCGCTTTATTAAGCGGTAAAATAGGTCAATTCTTTTTCAAGATATGGGATGCTATTTCAAGCTTTTATACCTATAAGGTATCTGTCGTCTTTGAAAAAATAGGTCACGCTTTAACGCACAATTTTATTCTTAGAAAACGTGGGTTACATCTGATTTTAGTAGGTTTTATTAAGATTAGAGTGACAAGAAAAAACAGAGAAGCATTTTATGGATACATGTTTATCTTGCTGTGGCTGTTAGGGTATTTAGTGTTTACGCTTTATCCAATGTTTTATTCACTTTATTTAAGTTTCCATGAAGCATACTATAGTTTGCAAGATGGTATTTTAACAACTTATATTGGATTCCAAAACTATTTAAATATCTTTAGAAGTCAGGTTTTATTACCTCTATTTGGTACCTATCTAGGGAAAATGGTTATTGCAGTTCCACTTGTCGTCGTTTTCTCGATTATGATTGCAGTACTCATCAATAATCCAATCAAACTTAAAGGTGTTTGGCGAACCATATTTTTCTTACCTGTCGTTATTTCAACAGGACCTGTTATTGCTGAGTTAACCAATCAGGATGCAACTTCGCTTCCATCCCTTCAAGATAGTTCAGTGTTGATCTACATTTCTGAAAATCTTGGACCTTGGATTGCAAATCCTTTGGAAACACTACTGACATCGATGTTACTCATATTATGGTATGCTGGTATTCCAATCCTCATTTTCTTAGCAGGTCTACAGAAGATTGATATTTCAATCTATGAAGCTGCATCAATTGATGGTGCATCTCCTTGGGATCGCTTCTGGAAGATTACACTGCCTTCTATTCAGCCTTTAGTTGGTGTCGCAATCATCTATATTGTTGTGTCTATGTCCTTATTTGTTGAATCTGGTGGTATATTAGATATGGCTAGAGCACACATGCTTGTTGGTGCTCCTGATTCGAATTTCTGGCATGGCTATGGATATGCTGCAGCCATTGCATGGGTTTATTTCTTCTTGATGGTTATCATCATGAGTATCTTTGTGGGTATTATTTCTATCCGCAGAAAGGAGAAATAACCGATGAAAAAATTTGATTATAAACACTTCAAAGTGAAGGCTAGACGTTATTTGTTGGGGATGAACTTCGTAGATGGATTCATTTACAAGGTCGTCATTTACACACTACTTATCAGTTTCAGTTATATTTATTTATATCCTGTGCTGTTTATGTTAGTTAACAGTTTTATGAGTGTTGATGATCTCATCAACCCTGGTATCAAATGGATTCCAAGTGCTTTGCAATTTGAAAATTATTCAAGAGCTATTCAGGTTTTGGAGCTTCCTAGAGCAGTTTTTACAACAACAAGTTATGTGCTTAAGGTGAGCTTATCGGTCACAATCTCATCAGCAATTATTGGTTATGGGTTTGCTAAATTTAATTTTCCACTTAAGAGAATTATGTTTGTTTTAATGCTAGCAACATTCATTCTACCATCTCAAGTAACGATGGTAGCCAATATGTTAGTCTTTAGAAATCTTGGACTTATGAGTACTCAGAATTCAATGATTTTGCCAGCGATATTTGGTCAAGGGATTAACGCTGCTATTTATATTCTTATTTTCTATCAATTTTTCAAAACCATTCCAGGCGTTTTAATGGAATCAGCAGAAATCGATGGTGCATCTCATATGAAGATATTCTTAAGAATCGCCATTCCACTTGCTATCCCATCATTCATTATTGTCTTCTTATTCAGTTTTGTATGGTATTGGAATGAAACATTTATAACAGCACTTTATGTTGGTGGACAAGTTACATTACCACTCAAGCTTCAAGCATTTAGAGCAAGTTATTCGACCTTGTTCCCTCCAGGAACACCAGGTAGTGAATTAAATGAAGCTATTATGCTTGCAGGAAATATGCTCACCATTTTACCGCTTCTCGTCTTATATTTCATAGCACAACGCTATTTCGTAGAAAGTATCGATCGAACTGGTATTACAGGTGAATAAAAAGGAGATTTTATGAAAAAAATATTAATTATTGCTCTACTGATGTTTATCTTAGTAGGGTGCGAGAAAGATTCAGGAGAGGTTCCTAATGGATTATTGCCGCTAACGGCAATTGATGATTGCGATGAACCGACACTAGAAGGTGGATGGACTTGCATTTGGGCTGATGAATTCAATGGTACAGAAGTAGATGAAACCAAATGGAATTTTGAAGTCAATGGCAGCGGTGGTGGTAATAATGAACTTCAATATTACACCAGAGAAAATGCATCAATTGTTGACGGAAAACTAGTTATTACAGCAAAGAAAGAAAGTTATCTTGGTAAGGATTACACATCGTCAAGATTAACAACGAAATACAAAGGTACATTTGAATATGTACGTATTGTCGTACGTGCAAAAAATCCAGTAGGCAGAGGCACATGGTCAGCAATATGGATGATGCCTTTAATGAATGCTTATGGTGGATGGCCAGATAGTGGTGAGATTGATATTATGGAATATGTTGGATATGATCCAAGTTATGTTCATTCAACAATTCACACAGAAAAATTCAATCACAATTTGAATACTCAAATAGGATTTGGCCGTTTGGTTCCAAATTCAAATACTGAATTTCATGATTACGAACTGATTTGGTCACCTGGTTATCTAAAAACAATGGTTGATGGGGAAACGATTGGTGAATTCAATTATGTTCCCGCATTAACATCTGATACACCATATCCTGAAGCATTCCCATTTGATCAAGAATTTTTCTTAATTCTAAACTTAGCAATTGGTGGCAATTGGGGTGGAGTCCAAGGCGTTGATACAACAGCCTTCCCAACAACATTTGAAATTGATTATGCTAGAGTTTATAAACAAGATTATGCAACATTAGATAAAGAAAAACCAAGTGAGCCAGAAAATATTTCCTTAGCTCAATTGAAGAACACCATTTATTGGCAAAAGTCAACAGATGATTATGGAGTTGCAGAATATGCAGTTTATCTTGATGGTGAATTTCATAAATACGCAAACTTGAATCAAATCACCTTTAGTGGTCTCAATATCGGACAAACCTATCAGGTTCAAATTCAAGCAGTCGATTTTGTAGGACGGGCATCAAGTTTAAGTGAGTCGTTTTCATTAATGTATACTTAACAAAAAAGAAGGTTGTGTACTTACACAGCCTTTTTATTTTTATCATTAACTTAAGAAAAAAGTAAACAAATTTAAAGAAATTCTTTAGATTTGATGAAGTATAATAGATTGACTGAGAAACTTTCAAGTTTGATTGGATTCTCCCTTTATCTTGTTAATCTCTTTTTACTTGATTTTTTCAGCGAATTCCAAGGGGCATGATTTATTTCATGCCCTAAGGAACATTATTGAATGAGCCTTTTTAAAATATCGTGGTATACTTTATGTATGAATGATTAAAAAATAATCAGAAAGGAATTCAAATGACATTGGTGATTTGATGGGGTGAATAGCGTGGGACAAAAAGTATTATTAGTTGAAGATAATATCATCATCAGTAGAAGTTTGGAAACCAAGCTTAAGGAAGAGATGTTCGAAGTTAAGCCAGTTTTCAATGGCGAAGATGCCATTAAACAGTTTGATTTGATTCCTTATGATGTCGTTTTGCTTGATTTGATGCTACCGATTAAAAATGGCGACGAAGTCTTAAGACATATTAGATCCAAAGGAGATGTTCCAGTCATCATCATCTCTACTAAGGATTCTGATGTAGAAAAGGCAATTAATCTAGGTCTTGGTGCAGATGATTACCTATCTAAACCTTTTTCGATGCTTGAACTGGTAGCACGTGTTAAAGCTGTACTTCGTCGATCACAAAAAAGCACAGAAAAAGTACTCAAACAAAATTTCAAGATATTTAATGTTGAAATCAATTTAAATAATTATGTTGTGACTAAAGATAACAATGTCGTTGACTTAACGCTCAAAGAGTTTGAAATACTGAAACTATTATTAACTCACCCAGATCAAACTTTCTCGAAGCAATTGATGTATCGAACCATTTGGGGCGAAGAATACTATTTTAATGATAATGTCATTAATGTTCATATTAGAAGATTAAGAGAGAAAATCGAAGATAATCCATCAGATCCTAAGATTGTAGTTACGATGTGGGGATTTGGTTACAAGCTTGGTACGCAAAAACAAATAAGTGAGCACACCGAAACCGGTGTGCTCTTTTTTAAACTTAATAGATACTTAATAATCGGTTAAGGTTAAAGAAATGAAGAAAAGTTATAATAAGCCTATCATTGATGGAGGTACGTATGCAATCATATGAGATTTGTTGGGCTTTTCTTTTGAACTATGACAAGAATAGCAAACAATTAAATATTGAATTCTCCGATCAGTTTATGATCGACAATCATCTTGAGCAAAGCCATATGACATTTCATGATGATGAAATTTGTACATTTTTGCATAGGTATGATTGTAGAAAACTGGGTTATTTTTGCGAAACAAACATCAAAGATACATTTGATACGCTCATGCGGTTTACCATTAAGAAAAGTAAATATCCGCTTAGGACAATAGCTATATGCAAATTAAACGATCGGGGTATGTCTTGTATTCATTTTGAAGAAGCCAAATTAGTTCGTTTAAGAAAATTAAAACTTAAAGATAAACCTCAAAAAATCTCTAAACTGATAGATATTGCTAATTCTAAAGACTTGTCAACGGTTAGTCAAAGGTTTTTTTCAAAAATCGATCAGTATTTAGCAAAAATTATTGAAAGAAATCAAGAAATGGTATGAATTAAGAAAAAAGTAATAATTTCAACACAAACCCTTAATATATTATGAATATAATGTGAGAGTATCACTAGAAAAATCGCCAGAAAGGAAGCCTAAATCATGAGAACAATCATTATGATATTAACAATCTTATTAATTGCAGTGACTTATACATTGTCAATTTCACAAACTCAAGCAAATAGAACACATATTCATGAAATGTCATTTGTTGATAGTGAAGGCCAAACTATCCATTCTGATTTTTTTACAGAGGGTGCCGATTTAAGCGATTATCAATTACCTGATGCCCCAGTTAAAGAAGGTTACATATTTGTTGGTTGGGCTTATGATTTTTCAGAATCAATGCCTAATGCTGATATTATCATTTACCCACAATATTTATATTCTGAATATAATATACCTGCAACAATCAAATAAAATAAAAACATAAATTCATATATCAAAAAAAGGTACTGCAAATTCCCCCCTAATTCTGCTGTATCTTTTTTTTATGCAATATGGAATTAATCATTTATAATAGTTAAGAGGATGTGAATAATTATATGCAAAATTATAAAGTATTAAGCTTTAATCTTAGAATCAATGCTTCAGTAGATGGAATTAACGCGTGGGATTATCGAAAACAAAAAGTTATGACTTATTTAGGGTCTCATCATTTTGATATCATTGGTTTACAAGAAGCAGGACC
>JAIPGC010000015.1 GCA_021736335.1 Acholeplasmataceae bacterium
TTAGTTAATGGCGGAAGAGATGGGATTCGAACCCATGCACCCTTGCGGATGACTGCATTTCGAGTGCAGCTCGTTATGACCACTTCGATACTCTTCCGTCCATTGATATTATATGCTATTTATCAAAAAATGCATTCACAAATCCAATGACTTCATCTTTTGTTTTTGCTTGTGATAACTGTTTTCTTAAAGTGCTTGCATGTTCAATGCCTTTTAAATACCATGGACCATGGCTTCTCATTTCAAGAACTCCTATATGCTCACCTTTAAGTTCACATAAAGATTCTAAATGATTGATAATCATTTCTTTAATTTCTTGGTGTGTAGGTTTATCTAAGATGGTTCCATCCTTAAGATATGCATCAATTTCTCTAAAAACCCAAGGATTACCTAATGCACCTCTACCAATCATGACTGCATCGCATCCTGTATATTCAAGCATTTTCTTAGCACTAGGTCCATCAACAACATCTCCATTACCGATAACAGGAATACTCACGCTCTCTTTAACTCTTTTAATGACATCCCAATCAGCTAAACCAGCATAACCTTGTGCTCTTGTTCTCGCATGAACTGTAATTGCACTGGCCCCAGCTTTTTCAATCATCTTGGCAACTTCAACGGCGTTGACTGTATCAGAATCCCAACCACTTCTTATTTTTACTGTTACTGGTTTACTTACTTTTTTGACGATAGAATAAACGATTTCATAAATCAAATCTGGGTTCTTCATTAAGGATGCTCCAGCTTGCGCTCTAATGGCAACTTTAGGAACTGGACATCCCATATTGATATCAATAATATCAGCACTACTATGCTGATCAATATAGACTGCAGCATCAACCATACTCTTTAAATCAGATCCAAATATTTGTTGTGCCATTGGTTTTTCCGCTTGAGTCATATAAAGCAGCTTGATGGTTTTCTCATTATTATGCAATAATCCTTTATCAGAAACCATTTCAGCAAATACCAATCCAGCGCCAAACTCTCTTGATAAAACACGAAATGGGCTATTGGAAACTCCAGCCATTGGTGCAAGTATGATTTTATTTTCAATAACTAAATCTCTAATTTTAAATGACATTGAATTCACCCGATTTATTGTATCATACGAATGAAAAACATGCAATTATGCTACAATATGTATAGTAAAGGAAATGATGATATGAAAGATTATGCAATAATAGCAACTGCTTATAATCAAACAGTTAGAATATATGTTGCTTCATCAACACATCTTGTTGAAGAAGCTAGAAAAATACACGATACCTGGCCAACAGCTACTGCTGCATTGGGTCGCGTTTTAACCGTATCTGCGATGATGGGTTTAATGTATAAACAAGATGAGCGGATCACAATTAGAATCAAAGGTGATGGTCCGATTGGTCCCATACTTGTTGAATCTAATACCAAAGGTGATGTACGCGGAGAAATAAGAAATCCCCATGTATATCTTCAATATGAGGATGGTCCTAAAAAAGGAAAGCTCAATGTAGGTGCTGCAATTGGTAGCGGCTTTCTTCATATCACAAAGGACTTAGGTATGAAGGAATATTTCACATCTTCTTCTGATCTTCAAACAGGAGAAATTGGAGATGATTTCACTTATTACTTTACAACCTCTGAACAAACTCCTTCATCAGTTGGTGTAGGTGTATTAGTTAATACCGATTATTCTGTCATAGCTAGTGGAGGCTATATCCTTCAATTGATGCCTCATGCAACAGAAGAGACAATCGTCTATTTAGAGCATCTAATTTCAACACTTCCTTCAGTTTCTTCTTTAGTCAAGGTTGGTAAAACTCCTGAAGAAATCCTAACCTTACTTGCAAATGGAACAGAAGAAATTTTAAAGAAAACAGAAATAAGTTATACTTGCCATTGTTCTAAAGATGGCTTTAGTAAGTCTTTATCTGCGCTAGACGAAGAGACCATGGACATCTTGATTCATGAAGATGGTCAAGCTGAAATCGAATGCCATTTCTGTCATAAGAAATATATGTTTTCAAAAGATGAACTCTTAGATATTAAAAAAGTAAGAAGAGAAAAATAGGGATGTCCGCTGACATCCCTTCTTTTTTAGTTATTGTTCTTGACTTAAGATTCTTTCAGTAAGATCTTTAGTTATCTGACTATAGAACTTGGAGTCTATCTTATATTTGAATCGATAGATAATATATGATACTAAAATTAATAAAAGTGGAATAATGATCATAGATGTTCTTAGTCCTAACAACATAGGCTCAGTCACATTAGATGCAATCAATGCTCTAACATCTTCGTTACTCATGCCTGGATTCGCATCCTTTGCATCAGTTACTGGTTTGATGACATTTTCATTTAAACCAGAGGCTGCTAGTGTCACAGTTACAACAAATGTTTGAACTGATGTCGCAAGTTTTGTCACAAATGGATTGATGGCAAAAACAACACTTTCATTTCTTGTTCCTAGCTTCCATTGACCATATTCAATCGTGTCAGCTAGCATAACTAAGACTAAGACTTGAATAAACCCTTGACCAGAAAATAAAACCAATCCAGCAAGACCAATAGTGACCATGTTCATTGGGAAAATATAGCCAACACTCATAAATAATGCATAACCTAAAGCGATCATACCGATTGCCATCGTGAAGATCTTTCTTCTCGATATTTTTTTAGCAAGCATTGGAAATACGATGAGCGCACTCAGTTGTGATACGGCAAGAATTGCTGAGAATAACGTAAATTCAATACCACCGTATTTATTAAAATCGTAATTGAAAAAATAGATTCCTAGTGATGTCGTAATAAAGTATCCTGTATTAAATAAGAAGATTGCGATAATAATCACGACCAATTGGTCATTTTTGAATATGATTTTAAGCATATCTCTAAATCTGGTTTTTTCTTGTTTAACATTACTAATCAAATTCTTTTGTTCTTTAACTCCAAAGAATAGACCAACTTGAGAAATGATGAAGATGAGTCCAATCACTAAAGCAATGACAGAAAATGCTTTTTTTGGACCACCACCAAAGTTTTGATAAATAATAGGGACTAACGCGATAACAATAAACATACCTAAACTCGCAAATATTCGAGCTAAAGATCCAATCTTTTCTCTTTCTTTTGGATCAGAAGTTAAAGATGGATACATTGACCAATAAGAAATATCATTCATTGTAAATGTCATACCTGACAAAATATAAAGAATCGCGAATACGACTACAAATGCTGTACCCATCAAATTCAAGTCTTGGAATAATAGAAACATAATAACAGCACTTGTTAGAGCACCAATTAAAATCCAAGGTTTGAATTTACCAAATCTGGTTCGCGTATTATCAATGATAACCCCCATAATAGGATCATTGATAGCATCCCAAATTCTAGCTATGGCAATAATAGTTCCAACTGCAATCAATTGCCAATTAGGTAAGCCTAAAGCATCTGTGAAAAATACAATCAAATAAGTACTGTAAAGAGCATACATCATGTCGCGGCCAATGCCACTCATCGCATAAGAGTATTTCGTGCGATTACTTACTTTGGGTTGTTCGTTCATTCAATCGTTCTCCTTAATGTTTTTATGAAACAATCAAATCTTCAATCATCGTGTGATGATTAATTTCTACTTCTATTTTTCCTTTGCCTTTGGATTTGGTTTTCACCCAAAATGCGATGCTACCGCCATGCAAGCTCACTTGACTTGGTCCGATGAGCTCAATTGATCCGGATGTCTTGATATTGACTGGATCAAAGTCATATAAAACAGATTCTCCTTTTTGATTCACCTTTGATATAACACATCTTGTAACATCATAGGTCTCTTCTATATGCAATGCTTTGTTTTTAACTTCAAGCTTATATTCGAAGAGTTGGTTATTTTCCTTGTAAACAGTTTTGATTAATTTATCTTTTTGATAGCCTTCAAAACGATAACTCACCTTCTCACTTCCCCAACCACCCATATACCGATAAAACATCATGACACCTTGATCATAAGTCATCTTATATTTTTTGAGAAGATATAGTGTCTTTAGCTTGTATTTAAGAGGTAGTCTATTACCATGTTTACCTATAACTCTTAAGATGTTTTTAGTCATTTCACCGTCTTTATAACTCATGTTCTCATTTTTCATCAATGTTTCACCAATGAAGTCATTGATCACAATCGGAGGATGAGGTAAGTTGGGATATTGATTAAAATCTGGTTTGAAGGTTCCAACATATTGATCATTTTTAAAAAGCTTAATGTAGTCCATATTGGTTAAAATCGTGATTGAAGATAAATCTCCCGCCTCATGATCTCCCATGTTCATGGTTGATGATATTTCTAAAATTGGTTCTTTTCCATATTGAGTAGCGTATGCATAACTTGCAAGCTTTGGAATTCTAAACATATCTAGAACACCGTGATAACAAATGCGATCTCCGGATCCAAATTCCTCATGAGTATTGTAGTCATTCATAACCCATCCGATGCAACCGGATATACCGTTGTTTGGTGTAAGCATTTCATTGATGACGCTCAGATGTCTTTCTGCTTGGCTCAATCGATGTGCTTCATCATCATATTTCTTTGTAGGAAACATATGTCCATTATATTCAGAAACAAGATATGGGGCTTTCTTTGTTATGAGACTCTTGTCATCGAGTCCCTTGTTATTTCCACGATGCGAGAAATCATTATATGTATAGACATCTTCTAAGAATTCGCTTTGTTGTATGTTTCTCACACCTGCTGTTTGTCTTGTTGGATCTAGATTTCTTGCAATACCATTGGTCTTGAAATAGAAATCATGATCATCAGGTGACTCATTGATGCGAACACCCCAAAGTATGATCGATGGATGGTTGCGATCTCTAAGAATCATATCTCTAAGGTTTTGACAACTTATGTCTTGCCATTGATCACTGCCGATATGCTGCCATCCTGGAATTTCTTCAAACACCAGTAATCCAATTTCGTCACATCTATTTAAAAAATGTTTGGATTGAGGATAATGTGAGGTTCTGACAATGTTCAATCCTAATTGATATTTCAATATATCAGCATCCTCATATTGAGCACTTTTAGGCATTGCATAACCCACATAAGGATAACTTTGATGACGATTAAGTCCTAAGAGTTTAAGTTTATTACCATTTAGATAAAACCCATCTTCCTTAAATACAGCACTTCTAATGCCAAATCGTTCACTGATTTCATCAACAATCTGATCATTTGTTCTGTATTTCACATGTAGTGTATACATGAATGGAGAAGAGATATCCCATAAGATAGGATTTTCAATATCTAAAGATAATACCATTGTTGGACCAATCACCTTGGTATTTTTTAACTCTAAAACCTGATTTTTATCATTTAAGATACTGATATCGAGTTCCCCATTGTTTTGGGATAATCCCAGTTCTAGTTTTACAGTTGATGTACCGTTTGTTTGAATAAATGCATATTTGATGTGCTGCTTTTCTATGACGAGTAGTGAAACCTCACGATAGATTCCGCTGTAACCCAAATAGTCTACAACACCTCCAAATGGTGGAATCGTAGGATCTTCTTTACTATCAACAACCACTAAGATCTCATTGTCTTGTCCGTAAATGACTTCATCGGTGATATCAACCTCAAAAGGTGTATATCCACCACGATGTTCTAAAATATAGTGATGATTGATGTATACTTTAGCTTGATGTGCCACACCTTCAAATTGTAATTTTAAAATCTTACCTTCCCATGTTTTTTCGATTTTGATCGTTTTGACATAACTTAAAACAACCTCCAACATTTCTTCATTGAAATTGTTAAAGGGTATTTCAATACCATGATGAGGAATACTTATAGCTTCAAACTGAGTCGTATCTATCTTTTCTAAGTGCTCTTCCTGATATGGTGCTAGATACCATTTAAAATTGAGTGGTATAATTTCTCTCATAGTTCACCTCACACATTATATGCTTCTACAAGATAAATCTGTGATCCATAATCACTTAATATTCTTGTCTGATCGTTATACCAAGTGCCCATGAATTGTTGTTTCAATCTGAATCCATGATTAAGTGCATTTCCACTTGCGATCAGCTTTTCAGTCGCGTTATCTAATTGTTTGTATTTTGATATCAATCTCATGATAGATCCATAAGGATTAAGCTTGATTGGTAAAGCATGCTTAATCAAATGTCCAAATTGAGAGATAGGTAATGATTGCTGGAAGGATTGAACCTGATAAATTTGATCTTTTTCCAATCCTTTAAGCTTTAACGTCTCCAAATCTGGGCTAGCAGAAGCTAATGTTTGAAAGTTTCCTAATATATGCTTACCATCTAAACTCACTTGCCAAACCTTGTGATGCTCATCTTTTTGATTGAATCTGTAAAGTTTTCCATATTGAAAAACATCTCTATAGGTTTTGTAGAGTTCAATTTGTTTTTTTATTTCTTTTGTTTCTGCAGGACTTAAATACTTTAAATCCAACTCATACCCTAAAACACCGAAACTCGCTACATTAAATCTTGTCGATAATGGTGTTTTTCTTAGTGTTTGAGCATGTGGAGCTAATGATACATGTGCACTCATCGTAGATTGTGGATATAAGTAGCTTAATCCCTCTTGAATGCTTAATCTTTCAATTGGGTCTGTATTATCTGATGCCCAAACTTGAGGACTGTAATAAAGCATGCCTAAATCGTATCTATTGCCACCGCTTGAACAAGTTTCTATAAGTAAATTGGGATACTTTTTTGTAATCTTATCCAAGATTTCGTAAAGACCCAATATGTATGTGTGATAAAACATGCCTTGATTTGGAATAGAGCTTGAATACATATCAGTCATGTGCCGATTCATATCCCATTTGACAAAATCAATTTGTGCACCATCTAAGATCGTTTCGATTTCTTTAACGATATACTCTCTAACATCTTGATTGCATAAATCTAAGACCAATTGATTTCTACCAAGAGAAGGTGTTCTCCCTTCAATCTTAACCGCATATTCGGGATGGTTTTGATAAAGCTTGCTATTGGGATTAACCATTTCTGGCTCAAACCATAATCCAAATTTCATTCCCATCTTATGAATGTTATTTGATAGACCTAAAAGACCACCAGGAAGCTTTTTACGATTAACATCATAATCTCCTAATGCTTGAGTATCATCGTTTCTAGAACCAAACCAACCATCATCTAATACAAATAATTCAACTCCTAATTTGCTTGCTTTCTTAGCCAAACTCTCAAGTTTATTTTGATTGAAGTCAAAGAAAAATGGTTCCCAACTATTTAAAACGACTGGGCGACTTGATTTTTGGAATTGCCTAGGTGTGACATGTGTATTGATGAAGTCATGAAATGATTGACTCAGTTGATTGAACCCTTGATCAGAATAGGACAAAATTGATTCTGGCGTTTCAAATGATTCATCTTTGTTAAGTGGCCAATCAAAACAATGTGGATTGATGCCATTCATCACTCTCATTAATCCATGGTTTGAAATCTGTACGGCTTCATAATGATTGCCACTATAAACTAAGTTAATACCGATACAAACACCATAGTCCTCGTGTGTTCCTTTTTGCGCTAAAATAATACCTGGATTATGTCTGTTACTGCTGTTTCCAGTTGTTGAATCATTGATATAAGTGCCATAAGATAAAGGACGTAAATGTTTATGTGTTTCTTTGATCCATCCGCCATCAAAGGTGATCAGATCATAATTAGATTCTGGTAGATCTACCATCATGCTCATGATCTTTCTAATGACAATTTGATCCTCTTCGTGATTGACTAATTGGATGCGTCTAGAGATGACATTGGAGTTATAAAATGCAGTATAGATAAGCTTGAGTTCAATCTTAAATTTCCGATCAATAAGTTTAACAATCAAGCTTTTGACTTGTTGATCATTTGCTCTTGAAATAGGTAGTTCCTTGCTTTCTACAACACCATCAACAATTTTATATGAGTCATAAACGAAATCACTCACAAATGTCTGATCAGGCATTTTTAGTTCAATTGGAGATAACCTAAAGTCACCTTTTCCAATACCCGAATATTCTAAGGTCATTAAGTCAATTGATGATTTTTCTTCTCCAGCAACATAGTCAATCGTAGATCCAGCACCTGCTGTTATCTTAGATTGAAATGCTTCATAATTTTGATCGACAAGCTTACTCCCAAAGTATAAATGCTCAAGCTGACCTGTTGGAAGAATTCTAAAAATATAGTTTAAATCTTTTGTGCTTATTTTAAAATTTCGTTGTTCGAATGTAATCATTTCGCACCTTCTTCCTTAATCAAGATTGCTTCGTAAGGTTGTAATAATTGATCATTTAAATCTGTTCTGTTATAGTTTGAAATACTAATATTTCCCTTCATGTCAAGCGGACATTTTCGTTTGTTCTTTGACATGTTGAGCACTGTGATAAATGATTGATTCTGATATGTTCTACGAAAAACAAAAATATTTCTCTTCATGTATAATGGCTTAAATGAGCCATTTATGAGAACATCACTTTCTTTTCTGATTTTGATTAAATGCTTATAGTAGTTATAGATTGAATTGGGATCATCTAAATTGTTATCGACATTGATAGTCTTTGTGTTAGCATTGACTTTAAGCCAAGGATTACCTTTTGTAAATCCTCCCTGTTTTGTCCATTGCATTGGAGTTCTAGCATTATCTCTACTTGTTTTTTGAATCAATTTATATCTAAGCCAATGTGGAAATAACATCTTTTTCATGAGTGTATAAATTCGAAAAGATTCAATATCCTTATAATCATCCATCGACTTAAAGTCACCATTGGTCATCCCAATCTCATCACCTTCAAAAATATAGGGTGTTCCTTTTAAGGTGAGATTCAAGGTAGCTAGCATCTTGGCACTTTCTAAATGATATTTCTTATCGTCACCAAATCTTGAAACTGATCTTGGTTGATCATGGTTTCCCAAATAATTAGCATTCCAATAAGCTTCTTCTTGCCACTTGGAAATAACCTTCATAAACTTATTGGGTTTGAATCTTGTCTTAAACCATTTGTTATTGATCTGGTCTGTTTCCATATGTTCAAAAGCAAACACCATATTCAATTCTTTTCTTTCAGGCAGGATTAAATCATTGGCTTGCTTGGTAGTTACCAATACAGTCTCACCAACAGTAAACGCATCATATTGATCCATGACTTCTGATCTTAAAGTCTTTAGAATCTGGTGACATCCTTCTTGTGAATGGTAGTGTTCGCTACCCGTTAAAACCAAACTCTTTTTCCCATTTTCTAATGATGTTTTGTAGATGATATTAATGACATCACATCTAAAACCATAGATGCCTTTTTTTAACCAAAAATGCATGATGTTTTGTACTTCTTCCATGATTTTTGGATTCTTCCAATTTAAGTCTGGTTGCTTTTTGCTAAATAGATGTAAATAATAAGAATCACCAATTTTATCCCATGTGGAACCACTAAAGAAACCTGTCCAATTATTAGGTTCTTTTCTCCATATATAGTAATCTCTATATTCACTCTTTGGATCTTGACTTTGAGTAAACCAAGGATGCTCATCAGATGTGTGATTAATCACTAAATCCATTAAGATGCGCAACCCTTTTTGCTTGGCTTTTTCAATGAGTTCATCCATGTCCTTCATAGTTCCGTATTCAGGATTGATGTCTAAGTAATCGCTGATGTCATAGCCATTGTCATCATTAGGTGACTTATATACAGGTGATAACCAAATGATATCAACACCTAAATCTTTAATATAATCTAGTTTCGAGATAATACCTTGAAGATCACCAATACCATCGTTATTGTAATCCATAAAGCTTCTAGGATATATTTGATAAACGATACCCTTCTGCCAAAGTTTAGTGTTTTCCATATTAATCTCCTATAAATCGAATATTTAATCTTATTATATACCAAAATGTGTTATTTTTATTGACCTTTTTTGGTATAAGCGAAATAAAAAAGGTTATTCCAAATAAGGAACAACCTAGTATTAAAAATCTTTCAAAGCTTCTAATAAATCTTTGAGTGGTAGTCCAACAATAGTGAAGAAATCGCCTTTATAATGATCAACTAATTTTCCACCGTCACCTTGTATAGCATAAGCTCCTGCTTTGTCCATAGGTTCTTTGGTTTTAATATAATCCCATATTTCTAAATCACTTACTGATTTCATTGATACTTCGGTTGCGGATACGAAAGCCTTCATCTTCTCTCCTCTGACGAGGGCTACAGCAGTATAAACAACGTGTCTTTCGCCAGACAATAATTTAAGCATTCGATAAGCATCTTCTTCATCCTTAGGTTTTCCAAGGACTTCATCTTCAAAAACAACAATTGTGTCTGCGCCGATAACAACATCTTCAGGATGTGTAGCAGCTACATGAATTGCTTTCATTTTGGCAAGTTCCAATGCCATTTCTTGGGGTTTAAGTTTTGCATCAACCACTTCATCAAGATGACTTGGTTCTACAATAAAGTCGAGCCCCGCATCTTTCAAAAGTTTTTCTCTTCTAGGTGAACTGCTTGCTAAGATAAGCATGATTCAACCCCCTTTATCTTAAAACATTATAACACATCTTAGCAGATATTTCTCAATTTTTTTACGGTCTACATGTTATAATGAAAGCGTAGAGAAGAGGTGAACAGATGAACAGAATCATAACCTTATTGAAAAACGAACTAAAGATACCTTTAAAATCAACACTGATTCTATCAGTGAGTGGTGGTGTTGATTCAATGGTCATGCTCTCAATCCTTCGAGAAAGTCCCTATCAACTTGTTGTCGTACACTTTAATCATCTGAAAAGAGATGCTTCAGTCATAGAAAAAGATTTAGTTGAGAGTTATTGCCAAAAATATGAAATTCCTTTTCATTATTATACGATTTCCATCAAGAGTGGAAATTTTCATCATAAAGCTCATCAAATGCGCATGCACTATTTAAATGAAGCTGCGACCCTCAATAAGACACCCTATATTCTAACTGCTCACCATCTGGATGATTTATTTGAAAATGTGTTGATCAAACTAACAAGAGGTAGTAATTTACTTGGTTATGCGGGTATGCAAATGATGCACACCGAGGACTCGTTTGTCTATATTAAACCACTTTTGTACACCTCTAAAGAAGAAATAATCGAATATGCAGAAACGAATAAGGTTCCTTTCTTAGTTGATGAATCAAACGAAGAAAATAATTATTTACGCAATCGATATCGTCATGCGATTGTTCCAATCATGAAACAAGAAAACGAACAATTGCTCGATCAAATTAAACATTATCACAATCAAATAACACATGCTTTTTATTTTATTAGGAAAACAACTAAAACTTTAGTTAACGATGATCTTATCATTCATATCAACCAATATAAAACATGTGATGATGCCATAAAAGACGATATGGTCGCTTATGTCATTGAGCAACACAGTCTACCTTTATCCAATGAAGCCATTCAAAAAATAAAGAAAATGCTTCTATCTAGCAAACCAAATCAGATATTTAAACTTAACAATGAATATGCCATGATTAAAGCATATGATAAGGCTTATATTAAAAAATTATCATCAATCAAGCCTGTTAAGATTAAAATTAAAGAAGGTGTGAACGACCTGTTAAATATGGCTATTTTCACATTTTCATTGAAATCAGAAGCTATTACTGAAGATTTTACTAAATTATGTTATAATAAATTAGCATTTCCACTATGGATTAGACATAGAGAAGATGGGGACTTATTAGCCTTCGAATATGGACATAAAAAATTAAAAAAATTGCTCATTGATCTCAAGATTCCCAATGAAGAAAGACAAAAACTTTGGGTCCTTACAGATAAAAATAATCGCATTTTATGGGTTGAAAAATATTATATTAACCAGACTCTAGGCGATTCAAACACACTATACTTTCAGTTGAAAGAGGTAAAGAAGCATGAATAATGATATTTCTAAAGTACTGGTTACGGAACAAGAAATAGTACAGATTTGCAAAACCCTAGGTGGAAAAATCACAAAAGATTATCAAGATAAGCAACCTATACTCATTGGCTTATTAAAAGGGTGTATGCCTTTCATGTCCGATCTATCAAGACAAATTGATTTAAAGTTCGACATGGCTTATATGTCAGTTAGCAGTTATCATGGCGGTATTGCATCATCGGGTGATGTTAAAATCAAAATGGATTTAGATATTTCCATTAAAGGTAGAGACGTCCTTATTGTTGAAGACATCGTTGATACAGCAAATACAATTGTAACAATTGTGGAGTTATTTAAGCATCGTGGTGCAAACTCAGTGAAAATCGTCACACTTTTAGATAAACCTGAAGGAAGACTTAGACCATTTGAACCCGAATATGTAGGAAGAGTCATACCAAAAGAATTCGTCGTAGGTTATGGTTTGGATTATAATGAATATTATAGAAATCTACCTTATGTCGGAGTATTAAAACCTGAAATATACAATCACTAACAAGGGGGTGCCTTTATGAATCAAAGCCCAAGAAGACCCGATTCAAAAAAGAGAACAGATTTTAAGAAAAAACCTGATTACCTAATCATGTTATTTACGATCGTTGTAGTCATTGGTGTTTTTCTATTCTTACGAGACGCTCTTGAAGGACAAGTTCAAGAATTAACCGTAAGTGAAATTCAAAATGCCGCAACACTTGAGCATATCGAATCCATTGAGTATTCACTCATCGGAGGCGATAATTTTGACTTAGTTCAAGTTACAGGCAAAATTTATGAGCAACACAAACAATTTTACGATAACATCACAAGCTTTGAAAGAGTCATGAGAATCGATCAAGCCCAAGATATCATGGATACGGTCGAATCCTATGGAGGAACCACCAATGTTGTCGCAAAATCTGGTATAACCTTTTGGTCAGTTGTTTTCAATTTAGTACCAATAGCCTTAGTTCTGGTTATCTTATTCATTATCTTTAGAAATGCAAACAATCAAAACAGTAAAGCATTCGACTTTGCTAAAAATAGAGCAAAATTAAATCGTGAAAAATCAGTTACATTTAAAGACATCGCTGGTTGTGAGGAAGAAAAACAAGAAATGGAAGAATTAATTGACTTCCTGAAAGCACCAAAGAAATATATTGATATGGGTGCTAGAATTCCAAAAGGCGTACTTCTCGTTGGTTCTCCAGGTACTGGTAAGACATTACTTGCAAGAGCTGTATCAGGTGAAGCAAACGTCCCATTCTTCTCAATATCTGGTTCAGATTTCGTTGAAATGTTCGTTGGTGTTGGTGCTTCTCGCGTGCGCGATTTATTTAAGGTAGCAAAAGAGAATTCTCCATGTATCATCTTTATCGATGAAATTGATGCTGTTGGACGTCAACGTGGTGCCGGCTTAGGTGGTGGACACGATGAAAGAGAACAAACATTGAACCAATTACTTGTTGAAATGGATGGTTTTACTACCAATATGGGTATCATCATTATGGCTGCAACCAACAGACCAGACGTTTTAGACCCTGCGTTACTGCGTCCAGGCCGTTTTGATAGACAAATCACAATCAACTTACCAGACGTTCGTGGCCGTGAAGCAATTCTTCAAGTCCATGCAAGAAATAAAAAACTTGATCCTAAAATCAAATTAAACGAATTTGCTAAACGTATTCCAGGTTTCACTGGTGCGGATATTGAAAACTTACTTAATGAAGCAGCACTTCTTGCAGCTAGAGACAATCGCACATTAATATCTGCTGTTGATATGGATGAAGCGATTGACCGCGTTATGATGGGGCCAGCTAAAAAGAGCAGAAAATATTCTGTTGAGGAAAAAAAGGTTGTTGCTTATCATGAAGCAGGACATGCTGTCATCGGTATGAAATTAGAAGATGCCAATGTTGTTCAAAAGGTTACGATTATTCCAAGAGGTGTCGCAGGTGGTTATAACCTAATGATTCCTGCAGAAGAAAAATTCCTTCAAACTAAAAAATCACTAACTGCACACATCATTTCCTTCCTAGGTGGTAGAGTTGCTGAAGAAATCGTATTTGATACGGTAACAACAGGTGCTTATAACGACTTCCAAAACGCTACTAAGATTGCGAGATCTATGGTTACTGAATATGGTATGAGTGACTTAGGTCCTATCCAATATGAAAGTTCTGGTGGTAATGTCTTCTTAGGAAGAGACTATTTCAAAGAAAAGAACTTCTCCGATCAGGTTGCACATGAAATCGATACTGAAGTTAGACATATCATTACTGATTGTTTTGCTATAGCTAAGGAAATTATCGAAAAGAACCGTAAGTTACTCGATCTTATCGCTCATTATTTAGTTGAAGTCGAAACGTTGACAAAAGCTGACATTGATGAAATAGCTGAAACAGGTACTCTATCTTGGTGGAACGAAAAACAGGAAACGACACCTCATGCGGCTTGATAAATATTTAAAAGTTTCTCGCATCATCAAGCGAAGAACAGTGGCAAAGCAAGCAGCTGAAAAAGAAAAGGTTGAAATCAATGGCAAACTTGCCAAACCTTCTACTGCTGTTAAAGAAAATGATATTTTGACACTCTATTTTGGTTCAAAAATCATCAAAGTCAAAGTGACATCTATAGAACTTAAAAAAGATTTGCTTATGTATGAACTTTTACAAGAAGAAAAACAGCCATAACTTTAATTATGGCTTTTTCTATGATATAATATCTTGAATTAGGAGGATTAATATGTTTCCAGAAGATCTAAAAGAACAACAAATCGTGCGTCGTGAAAAGGCGCAAGAACTTAAAAATATGGGTGTTGAACCCTTTGGTCAAAAGTTTGTTAGAACTCATAATAACAAGCAAATTTTTGATTTGTATCAAAATGATGACCACGATACACTTGAACAAAAACAAATCGAGGTTACTATTGCAGGTCGTATCATGCTTAAGCGTGGTCAAGGCAAAGCTGGATTCATGAACCTCCAAGATCGTGATGGTCAAATTCAAGTCTATGTCAGACAAGATCATATTGGTGAAGCAGCTTATGAGATTTTTAAGCAAGCAGATCTCGGTGATATCGTAGGTATCAAAGGTATCGTCTTTAGAACTAAGACCAATGAACTCACAGTTAAAGCAAGTCAGTATACTCACTTGACAAAAGCATTAAGACCATTACCTGATAAATTCCACGGACTTCAAGATAAGGAAGAAGCTAGACGTCGCCGTTATGTTGACTTAATTGTCAATGAAGATGCTAGACGTGTCGCCTTCATGAGACCTAAAATTATTCGTGAAATCCAAAGATTTTTCGATAACAAGGGATTTGTTGAAGTTGAAACTCCAGTATTGCATAGCATTTTAGGTGGAGCAAATGCTCGTCCGTTTGTTACTCACCATAATGCACTTGATATGGACTTCTATTTACGTATTGCTACTGAACTACCTCTAAAGCGTTTAATCGTTGGTGGTATGGAAGCTGTCTATGAAATCGGAAGACTCTTTAGAAATGAAGGCATGGATGCTAAGCATAATCCAGAGTTTACGACGATTGAAGCTTATCTTGCATATGCGGATATGACTGATATGATGGATTTGGTTGAAGACTGCTTATCAACAGTCACATATGAAACATTAGGAACATATGATATTTCATTTAATGATACACTCGTTCACATGGAACGTCCATGGAAAAGATGGCATATGGTTGATGCAATAAAGGAATTATCTGGTGTTGATTTTTGGCAAGAATATACGCTTGATGAAGCCATTAAGTTAGCTAAGAAACATGATATACATGTTGAAAAACACTTCAGTGTTGGACACATTGTTGAGGCATTCTTTGAAAAGTATGTTGAAGGTAAAATCGTTCAACCAACAATGGTCTATGGTCACCCAATTGAAATCAGTCCTTTAGCTAAAAAGAGTGTTGACCCTAGATATACAGAACGTTTTGAATTGTTCATCATGTCTAGTGAATATGCCAATGCATTTAGTGAACTCAATGATCCAATCGATCAAAGAGAAAGATTTGAAAACCAATTAAAAGAAAAAGCCTTAGGAAATGATGAAGCAACTGAAATGGATACTGATTTCGTTGAATCACTGGAATATGGCATGCCTCCAACTGGTGGACTAGGTATTGGTATTGATCGTTTCGTCATGCTTCTAACTAATACACCTAATATTAGAGATGTCATTTTATTCCCACATTTAAAGCATAGATAATTTATTAAAGCAACTATAAACCAGTTGCTTTTTTATATATTCAGTTACTTATTTTATGATACAATGAGGTATATGAGGGGTACAAAATGAATCAGATCAAAGTTTCTGGATTAACCAAGAATTATCAAACTGGAAAAGTTGTTTATGAAGTGCTTAAAGGCATTGATTTTTCTGTTGATGATGGTGAGTTTGTTTCTATCTGTGGACCTTCAGGATCAGGTAAGACTACACTTCTTTACGTTTTAGGAGGTCTAGAACCTTATACATCTGGCTCAGTTTCTCTATTTGGTAAAGAACTGAATACATATACAGATACCGAAAAAGCAAAAACAAGATCACAAGATATAGGTTTTGTCTTTCAGTTTTACAATTTAATTCCTAATTTGACTGTTTATGAAAACATACTGCTTTCATCAGTTTTAGGAAAGAATAAAACAAAAGAAGAAATTCTAGGTGTGCTTGATGCTGTTGGCATGAAAGACTATCACGCCTACTATCCTTCTCAGCTATCTGGAGGTATGCAACAAAGAGTTGCTATTGCTAGATGCCTAATCAATGACCCTAAAATCATATTTGCTGATGAACCTATCGGAAGTCTTGATTACAAAAACGGATTAGCCATCATGGAACTCTTTAAAAAACTGAATACAGATTTTCACAAGACAATCTTGATGGTCACACATAATGAGGATACAACGATTTATGGAACAAGAACGTTGCATATGCTGGACGGGAAAGTGATTAAAGATGAAAAGAGCAATCAATAGATTAGGGTTTTCATTTCGTTTCGCTTTCAAGAATCTGATTCGTTTTAGACTTCGTTCCATATTGCTTATTTTTAGTTTTATAGCTTTATTTGTAACTGTCTTACTTGGGGCTTCTACGAAGATGTTCCTTACTTCATACTATTACGGGGAACTTGAAAATAAATATCGTGAAATAGATTTTTCCATGGGAATAACCTTAAATAGTGATTTGAGGTTTTTTTCAATTCGTCCTTTAACCGAATCAACTGATTTGAATACTGTTGTTGATGATTATGCACCTTTCTTTGAAATGGACACCTTGGTAGAAATTAACGGAGTCAAACAATATGTGAAGACGATGGCATCAACACTTGATAACTTTGTGAAGGTATCTAATCCAATTCATTATTCAAATCCAACACTAGATGATGATGAAGTCATCATTACAGAAAGTTTAGCTGATACTTATCAATTAAATCGTGGTGATTTTATCACCTTATATTTGGGGACTGCAACAAGAGATTATTTAATCGTTGATATTGTAGCTGATGGTGGTCTTTTCCTCAATGAGACAATATACCTTAATAAGGATGGAAGCTTATCTTTCTTCCTGACTGCATTAAATCCATCACTTGCTTCATTAAATCCAATATTTTTAACACAATTTTATAACCAGGTTTATTTTGAAGTTAAAGAAGGTGTCACGGATTTACAAGCCATATCGTTCTTACAATCAATAACTCAGTTTTCTAACTTAAATTTTCAGGTATCAATCGATCATCAAGCTGTTGATCAACAAATCAGAAGAAATGTATCGTTTTTTAACTTGATTGTAGTGATTGTCTTTCTTGTTATCTTATTGGTCATGCAAACGACATTTATGCTTTACTTTGAAGAAAAGAAAAAGGGATTTGCTGTCATTGATCTACTTGGAGGTTCCCATCTATTCTCATATGGGGTTGTCATGTTGGAAATACTCATCTTTTTTACGTTATCTATCATTGCTTCGGTTTTCATTGCGAATTCGGTTATCGATAATGGCATGAAATTTGTAGGATCGAGTGCAACTTATCAGCTCGATTTCATGACCGTCTTTTGGAGTGCTTTAGCAATGCTTGTGATTTATCTGATTACTTCGGTATACTATTTTGTCACATTCAATAAGGAATCATCAATTCAGCAAACAGTAACGCAAAGCATTGAAAAAGAAATGCACTGGATTCCAATGTTTGTGATATGGATTGCATCGTTTGGAATATATTTCTTGGCTAATTTCAATTTCGTCTTTAATTGGATTGGATATTATCAATCCGTCATTAGATCTGTTGCTGCATTTGCTATATTATTTACGACCGCCTTTCTTTTGATTTTCTTATTCTCAAAACTCCAAAAAATACAGAAGAAACCTTTAATTTTCTCACTCCAACTTAAAATACTATTAGCTAAAAAATCATTTTATCAATATATTGCTGTACTGCTTGTTTGTTTTGTGAGCATCTTTTTACTCGTTTTGGCAAATGATCACATGGATAAGCGAATGAGCAAATATGGAAATGAATTTAAAGTTGATTTTGTTTTAACTAATTTTATTAGCCGATATGATGAAACATATACCCAGATATCTGAACTAGATTCTGTTGAAAATGCTGCTAAAGTTGGTTATTTGCAAAATATCGAATTTGCAACCTTCCAACAAAACTTAAATAGCCTTGTTTCAATTGAATCAGAACTCATAGGTGATTATTTCAATTTAGAGTTAGACGAAACGTCATTAACCAATCTTGAGAGTTTAATTCCTACAATTATCCTTCCCCAAAGATTTAGATTGCTCTATGACATGAATATAGGAGATCAGGTTTATCTCATACTTAGTCCGGCTCATGGTCTAGAAACATTTGAAATAGGTGGTTTCTATGAAAAGGAGATAGGTGATATGGCTTTTACTAATCTACACTTATTTCCAATTTATGATGACATCAGTCAAAATACTATCTTTGTTAACGCAAAAGATGGCAAAGTAGCACTTCAGAATGAATTGATTAATCTATACAGCAAAAATATGGTCTATGTTCTTGATTTTCAAACAATTGTTGATACTCGAATAAACCAAATGAGAACAGCAACAGATTATTTAACAATCATTCTTTCTACAATCATCGGATGTTTCATTCTTTCAATCTTTAATCACTCTATTTTGTTGCTGGGACAAATGAAGGATTCGTATGCTAGACTGTTCGTTTTAGGATTTTCTAAACAAAAAATGACAATCCTACTGATTAAAGAAAGCATCATCATGTTGATCATCCTAACACTGTCATCAATCCTTGCATTCATTCTTTTATCAGAGCAACTAAGTTCACTCATCTTGCTGTCTGGTGAATATGAAGACATACACCTTGCACTTCTACCATTATTATTAGGAACTCTATTGATTGTCATTGTATTTGTTTTAACAAAAATTATTTATATTTGGGGTGTATCTCGAATCAACCCAAGTAACGTTGTGAAAACATATTAAATTTTTCACTATATTGAATAATAAAGATTGCGAATTTGTATATAAGAGTAAATTCATTGTATAATATCATTAAGGACAACAATTGAAATTCTTGAAAACAGTTCATTGTTGCAAACATTCAATATGGCACATACATCTATATTCTTTGATGAATTTAGAGTGATTTGTGCAGAATAGATTAAGATATAAGGAGGATATTTGTCGTGAAAAAATTAATGCGAATTGTTTTACTTTTGCTATTTTCTATAGTACTAGTAAGCTGTGATGGGGAAGTAGCAATCACACTTGATGCACCACAAAATGTAGCAATTTCAGATGGTGTGTTGACATGGGATGCGGTAACAGATGCTACAGGGTATACAGTATTTGTTGATTCATCGAGTTACAATGTCACTGCTACAACTTTTGATTTAAATACCCTAGATTTGGTTGCTGGAACTTATCAAGTTCAAGTCATTGCCACACAAGGAACCAATCTGTCATTGCCATCAACTACTTTGAATTTTGTTGTTGAAGCGGTGGTAGTAGGTATTCCACAAAATGTTGCTATCAATGCAGGTGTTGTTACTTGGAGTGCAGTGACTGGAGCTACCGGTTATACTGTACATGTGGGTAGTGCTACATATGATGTAACTGCTACAACTTATAATTTAACAACATTAACCTTAGCTCAAGGTAACTATGCTGTATATGTTGTTGCTAAAATTGGTACTGATGTTTCTCTACCATCTGCTACAGTTTCATATTTCGTTGGTGGTACAACACTAGCAGTTCCACAAAATGTAGCAATTAATAATGGTGTTGTCACTTGGACTGCTGTTTCTGGTGCTAGCAGCTACGTGGTTTACGTAGATGCAGTTAGCCATCCAGTAACAACTACTACTTTTGACTTAAACACATTAGGTTTAGGAGCTGGTACACATCCTGTGTTTGTTGTTGCTGTAGCTGGTGTTGACTCTTCAGCTGCTTCTACTACTTTGAATTTTGTTGTTCAAAGTGCTACTGTAGGTGCTGTATATGAAAGTGCACTTGCTTTAATGAATCCATTATACGAACCAGATATGACCATAGATGATTTTGATGAAGAATATGAATATAGAGACTATATGCAAATGTCACAAATGATTTATGCATACAGTGTTGCTGCTGTTGAAATGGGCATGACACAAGCTCAAGCACTTGATTTATTTGATCATGTTGCATCAACACCTATGCGCATGTTTGATATTACTAATTTATCAACTTTGATGGATGAAATTGATTCATATGAAGTATATGGATTATCATCAACTGACTTAGCAACAATTCTTTATGAACTTGCTGTTTCAGCTTTATCAATGCATATTGATGACTTAGAAGTCTATGTTGAAGATTATCAAGATGAAATTTTATTGGCTGAAGCAGATTTAGTGATTGTACAAGCTGAAACTACAGTAGCTCTTGCTGGTATCTATTCAAGCTTAATTGTATATGCAAATCCAGAACAAATCACTCTTTTAGATGAGTTTTTAACTGGTCAATCTGTAGATGTTTATTATGTGCTCAATACACTTTGGGATATTGCTAATGATTTGAGATATAATTTTGAATATCATTATCCATACTACTTGGAAGATGGTAATCAATATATGCAATTATTCTATGATCTCTTATATGCAGCTGCAGTGGATAATAATACAGTACTTCTTGATTCATTCATTAATCAATATCCATTGTCACCATTATACAGTCTAGTTTATGCTCAAGAAAGAGTTATGTGGGCATATGAAGGTCTAGAAGAACGTGAAGATGAAATTGTTATGATGAATGAAATTATGGCTGTCCTTGTAGCTGAAAAAGCTATGATGATCGAATCGTTTGCTGGCGTTGCTGATTACTTATCCTTAATCTATGATACAGTGCCTGCATCAATGATTGCTTTAATTGATGATTTTGCTGAAACTGGCGAATTAACAATGGAAGAATATTTCATGCTAAAAGATGAAGTTGTTAATGTTTTATTGACTACATTGCCTTCGGGAGAAGATTTTGGTAGTGTCTATACAACTTTATTTACGATAGCTGGTGCTTTTGATGTCGTTGCATTTGACGATTATCTACCTTATGTAGACTTCTTTGGTTCTATAGATCATGCTGTATTAGATATCATGTTGACATTTGTTGGTGATGTTGATCAAACAACAGTTGAAGATGTAATGACGATCGTTGATGGTATGATTATTCCTGGTGAATATGTCTATGATGAATACTGGGAAGAATGGTACTATGAAGATGATACAGTAGATTTTGAAAAAGCTATTGAACTTGCTGTTTATGTTGGTAATTACCTAGAAGCTTTCAAGACAGACAATTCCCTTAAGTTTGCTGCACTAGATGCTTTAATGTCAAGTGCTCAAGTTGAAGAACTCGTTGTAATTTTTGCTGAATCAGTTAAAGATGCTATGATGCTTGAATTATCTCCTGAAGAATATGAACTAGCAGCTATGTTAATTGATGAAATCTTAGCAAATTATGATAATTTCGTTGCTGCTGGTGACATCGCTGATGCTATTGGTATGAACGTGGTTAATGAGTTCCTTACAACAAGTGGTTCAATGCTTCTAGATTTATATGATCTAATGAATACTGGTAGTGGTGATCTTAGTGATCCATTATTCGTAGCTGAAGTTGAAGCTGTTCTTGCTCAAATTGTTAATTATAAAGCTGCCTTTACTAATGAATTAGATGCTGCATCTATAGAAGTATTATTAAGTCTAGTTCGCATTCCATTAAAGGTTCAACTCTTAATGGAAAGTGGTTTAACTCCAACAGAAATCGATGAATTACTCGATGCTGGTATTATTCCATTAACTGCAATGCTTGACCTGTTTATCACTTTTGTTGGTTACATCGATGAAGAATTTGTTGTTGATGTTGTTCTATTAGCTAATGAAATGATTATTCCAGGCGAATACGTTATGGATGAATGGGGCGGCTACTATGAAAGAGATACAGTTGACTTTGAAGTTGCTGTTGAACTAGCTGTTTATGTTGGAAATTATCTAGATACATTCAGATTAGCAAACATTGCTAAGTTTGATGCTGTTGGTGCATTATTCACTGATGGTGACATTCTAGATCTTCTTACAATATTCTCTGATCTATTCCTAAGTCAAATGGAAACAGAAATGGATCCTGCTGAATACGAAATGGTTTCAATGATATTTACTGAAATTCTTGCAGATTATGACAACATCATTGCTGCTTTTGAAGTTGTTGGTTCAGTTGGTATGGCAGTTGTTGATGAATTCTTATCAACAAGCGGACAAATTTTACTTGATCTATTCGATGTTGTTAATAACGGTTCCGGTGATTTGACTGATCCACTATTCACATCATCTGTTCAATCAATAATTGACCAAGCATTAAATTATAATACCGCTGTAACAGGCGAACTTGATCTAGTATCTATTCAAACTTTATTAAAGCTTGTTAGAATTCCTTTAAAGGTTCAACTTTCAAATGAAGGTTCAATGCTAGCTGCTGATGTTGACATTATGTTTAACACTTTGCTTGTTCCTGTATCGACAGTCATATTTAATGTGATAACTCTTGAAAAGGCAGTATTTAATGCTGTTGATCAAATAGATGTTGCTACTCAAATTGCTGGTTGGGTACTCACAGGAGACGACATCCCAATGGCTTTGGCTGTACTCGTCCTTGACGATACACTCACAGTAATCAATGAAACTTTGATTTTTGCAACAATCACTATGGTTCAAAACGACATTCTAAAGAATGCTGATGTTCTAGCATTAAATGGAAATACTGCTTTAGATGTTGATAATATGATTGGAGAAGTTGTTACTAACCTTACTGATCTATTTGCTGAAATTCATGCTGTTGCAGCTCTTGATTTCACTACAGCAACTCAAGTAGAAATTGATCGTTTACATGCGTTATTTGGAATGGTTTTCCCTCCAGAAGAGCCACCTCTAACTTAAATCTTACAACCTATACAAAAAGCGACGCGTTCACTAGAACGTATCGCTTTTTTTATTGTAGTTTTTTATAAGATTCCTAACTCATCTGCAATCTCTAAGAAAATATCGTTAATTGGATAATACTCCACATTAAGTTTTTGAAACATTTCATAGGTCATCTCATCGAGTTGTTCATACATGAAGAAGGGAACTTCTTCTTTATTTTCTAGTCTTTTCATGATGTCTTGCTCAAAATCAATCAATTTATCCATATCTTTTTGTTCGAAGTTTTCTACACCCAACAATTCATTTTGAAAATCAATTGTACTAAGTAATAAATTAACTTCCTTTGATCTCAATTCCAAAATTTTGATGTCATTTTTGTATGCTTTTTTCATCAATCCTGTAATTTCCTCAAGCTGATCAAAAAGATAATAAAATCCTGTTTCGAAAATTTGATCTTCTTCTTCAGTATAAGTTGTATCATCAATCAATTTATCGTATAGATAATCTGTGACATCGATGACGTGTTTGAATCTAATAATCAAATCGGAATTGTTTTCGATAAGATATTTTAATAGTTCGTTATTTTCAATTTTCCAATTTGCATATTCGTGATAGACTCTTTCATCACGCATGAGACTCACCTACTTACGCTTTATTTGCTGAACCAAATACTTCGATCTTTTCCTTAATTGTTTTCTTCATAGCTTCATAACCTGGAGCTAATAATTTTCTTGGGTCAAATCCTTTACCAACTAAATCCTTACCTTCTTCAATGTATTTGCGAGTTGCTTCTGCAAATACAAGTTGTAATTCAGTATTAACATTAATTTTTGAAACACCAAGTGAAATCGCCTTTTGAACCATTTCAGCAGGGATACCAGTTCCACCGTGTAAGACAAGTGGTACACCACCTGTTACATCTTGAACTTCCTTTAAGACTTCAAAATTTAAACCTTTCCAGTTTGCTGGATATTTACCATGAATGTTACCAATACCAGCTGCAAACATATCTACACCTGTAGCTGCAATTAATTTACATTCTTTTGGATCTGCGATTTCCCCACCACCGATAACGCCGTCTTCTTCTCCACCAATAGCTCCAACTTCAGCTTCTACAGATACACCTTTAGCGTGACATGCAGCAACGATTTCTTTTGTTTTTGCTAAGTTTTCCTCAAATGGATAATGTGAACCATCAAACATAATCGATGTAAATCCTGCTTCAAGCGCCTTGTAGGCTCCTTCATATGTACCATGGTCTAAATGTACTGCAACAGGTACACTCACATTATAGAAAGCATCTAATGCATGAACCATTGCCATAACTGTCTTATAACCACCCATGTATTTTGCTGCACCTTCTGATACACCAAGAATAACTGGGGATTTTAATTCTTCTACTGTGGTTAAAACTGCTTTAATCCACTCTAAATTGTTAATGTTAATTTGTGCTACACCATAGCCTTCTTTATGCGCCTTGAGTAACATTTCTTTTGCTGATACGACTGCCATATTATTATTCCTCCTTAGAATTTGGTCAAATCTATTATAATACAAAGTATTGCTTTTAGCAATAAATAGCGATAGTATACGTTTACATTATTGCTGGTCTTTGTGATACTTTATCGCAGAACCGATAAAGTCTTTGAAAAGTGGATGTGGTCTTAATGGTCTAGATAAAAATTCAGGATGAAATTGAACTGCTACAAACCATGGGTGATTGGACAGCTCTATCATTTCAATCAAATGATATTCGCTATTATATCCAGATAGAATCATCTCACTGTCATCAAAATTTTCTAGGTAGTTATTATTGAATTCATATCGGTGTCTATGTCTTTCTTTAATCAGTTTCGTTTGATAAGCTGCAAATGCTTTTGTTCCTTCTTTAATCTCACAATCGTATAACCCTAATCTTAAGGTTCCACCCATATCTTCATCAGACAATCTGCCTCTTTGCAAAGAGATGATTGGATTGGGTGTATCGGGGTCAATTTCAGTTGAATTTGCCCGATCAATTTTTAATATATTTTGTGCATATTCTATAACCGCTAATTGCATACCATAACATAGGCCAAAGAATGGTATATTATTTTCTCTAGCATAAGTGATAGCTGCTAATTTGCCTTCAGTAGCACGTTTGCCAAATCCTCCGGGAACTAAAATACCATCACAATCCTTCACATATTCACTAATATTGTTTAAATCAACGCTTTCAGCGTTAATCCAAACAATGTTAACTTTTTTATTATGAAAATATCCTGCATGCTTTAATGCTTCGCTTACAGATAGATACGCATCATGAAGCTGTACATATTTTCCAACCAAGCCAATATTGATTTCTTCTTTTAAATGCTTAATGCGGTAAACAAGATCAACCCAAGGTGTGATATCTGCCTTTGGTTTTTCATATCCAAAATGATCTAATATTTTATCATCTACATGTTGATTATATAAATTGACAATAACTTCATATAAGACAGATACATCTAAAGATTCAAAAACAGCATTTGTGTCCACATCACAAAACAAAGCAATCTTTTCTTTAACTTCCTGTGAAATCTCCTTTTCACTACGAAGCATGATGATATCAGGGTGAATACCAAGACTCATCAATTCTTTGACACTATGCTGAGTAGGTTTTGTTTTAATCTCATTTGCTGCCTTTAGATAAGGCACTAATGTATTATGAATGTAAAGGGTATTATGATAGCCAAAGTCTCTTCTGGCTTGTCTAATGGCTTCTAAAAAGGGTAGGGATTCAATATCTCCCACGGTTCCACCTATTTCAGTGATAACGACATCTGGATTAGTATGTTTAGCTACGTCCACTAATTTTTTCTTGATTTGATCTGTTATATGGGGGATGACTTGGACTGTGGCACCTAAATAGTCACCTCGACGTTCTCTTTTCATGACAGTTTGATATATTTTACCGGTAGTAATACTTGAATGGCGATTTAAATTTTCATCGATAAATCGTTCATAGTGACCTAAATCCAAATCTGTTTCTGCACCATCATCGGTCACGAAAACTTCACCATGCTGATAAGGACTCATTGTTCCTGGATCAACATTGATGTACGGGTCAAATTTCTGCATAAAGACCTTAAGTCCTCTGCTTTTTAAAAGTTGTCCGATGGCAGAAGCGGTTATTCCTTTGCCTAGACTTGATACAACTCCACCAGTAACAAAGATATATTTAGCCATTTTATCCTCCATTTTTTTAAAAGAAAAGAGTCTCCTTCAATTTAGGAGACTCTTTGGTGTGCCCTTATTAATTATATCAAATGTCCTTTGTTCTAACAACCAAGAAATTGTTTTTTTTATCTTATTGGTTTAAATTCTTCAAATAGTAAAATTCACCATCAATAGATTCCGGAATGAAACCCATCTTTTTGAGATAGTTTTGATGTTTTTCATTACCTGGTTTAGATAATAATGTTTCATAGCCTTGTGATATAAAGAAATCCTTTTGATTTTCATATAGAAAATGTCCCATCTTGAAATCTCTATATGCAGGTACTGCATAATCGATGAGAATCTCTAATGTTTTAGCATCCTTGATTTTACTCACTAAGACGCCAGCAGGAATCGTATTTCTTAAAATAAACATTTTAATATATTCTGGTTCCTCAAGATGTTCTTCAACTTCCATAAAGGATGAGATGTTTTCCTTATAAAAAGACATAAAATGATTAAAATACTCTGTCTGACTTCCTAACTTAAGTAAAGTAAAGTAGTCCTTTTTTTGATACATTTGCACTAAATAATAAATATCAATAGCAACAATACCTGCATTCATAAAACCTACAGGCAGTGCATGAATTAAAAAACCATAGATTGCAAAAAGCAAGGCTCCAATTAAATTGATCCATCTGAGTTTCTTAAGAGAACTCATAAGCAGTGAAACTAAAACGATTAATGAGGCAAGATAGCCTATCCACTCTAAAATATTTGGCATTGATAACACCCTTTCTACTAACTCTATTATATACTTTATTTGATAAAACAAAAGAAAAGGGTATACGGTGTTTTTCGTATACCCATGTTTGGTTCATACTTAACCTTTATTCGTCGTACATATCCTCATAGTCATCCATGATCTCATTGTAGTCATCTTCATCGTAGTCTTCTGAATCAAATTCAACTTCAGGATCATCATCAACGTCGTCATCGTCGGTTGATTTTATTGGTAAATCAATTTCAATATATGCTTTTTCTTCTTTAATTTCTTCATCTTCAACTTCAACGTCTTCTTCATCTTCAACTTCTACAACTTCTTCCTCTTCATCTTCTAAAATGAATTCAGTAAAGTCTAAGTCTTCTTCAACGTCTTCTTCGATTTCTTCAGCATGAACAAAAGCGAATCCATCTTTGTCCCATAGTTCAAGATTTCTTTCTTTCAAATCCCATTGGTCATCACCACAGTAAACAAACTTTGCACTTTGGGTAATATCCATGTAAAGCTGAGTTAATTTATCAATATCGTCTAGAGAAATACTTTTAATCTCCGCAACACCTTGAATGAGCTGTTGAATTGTCATTGGAGTCGGTTGACTCTTAAGTAGCACTTCAGCTACATCAATCATTGCTAATGTTTTTAAATTTTCGTTCATTTCTTCCTCCTAAAACCGTATATATTGTATACTAATCATTATTATTTTGCAAGCATTATTTATCTTAATTGGGTAATTAGTACAACGATTGCTAGTATAACTGCAAGAACGATAAATAGTTTGAGCATTTTTTTGACAAAACTGATTGTTCCTAGAACAATAACTATGCCTACAAAGACTGCACCAACAATTTTGATGACTTCTGGTAGTGGAGATACGAATTGATCATATAGACCAAGAAGCTTTCCATCGATGTCTAAAGTGTCTGCTAAAAATCCATTAAATTTACCGTAAAGCGATTCAAAAAAGCCTTTAACTACATCCCACATTGATTTTTTCCTCCTACATTATTCATACTTTCTTCTATTTTCAACTGCCTTGCTCAATGTCAACTCATCAGCGTATTTAAGATCTGCGCCAACGGGTAAACCCGATGCAAGTCTTGTGACCAATAGATTTTCATTCGAAAATAGTGATTTTAAGTATTTTGCTGTCATCTCACCCTCAACAGTACCATTAGTTGCTATAATCATTTCCTTAACAGATGTTAATCTTGATGCAAGCGTATCAATATTTAAATCTTTATCTGTGATGCCTCTTGAGAAATCAACAAGCCCACCTAAAACGTGATAGATACCGTGATATGTTCTCATTTTTTCCATAATGAAGACATCCTTGGCATCGGCTACTACCATAAGTGTTTCATGGTCTCGATTAGGGTTTGAACAAACCTCACATACATCGTGATCTGTGATCATGTGACAGATAGAACAATACTTGATTTCTTCTTTCAATCGTTTCAAATGATCTGAAAAAGACAGTATGGAATCATCATCAAAATTTGAAATGAGATGAAGTACTAATCTTTCAGCTGTTTTTTCACCTATACCTGGTAATTTTTGGAAGTCATCAATCAATTTTTTTAGTATGGCTGGATACATTAAAATCCAAAGCCTCCTAAACCACCAGAAAATTGACCCATGGTTTCTTCTTGTTCTTTTTCTATTTGTTTCAAGGCATCATTAACTGCTAGTAAGATAGAATCTTGAAGCAATTCAACTTCCTCTAAGAGCTCTGGATTGATTTGAACATCAATTACTTGTCTTGTGCCTTGCATAATGACAACAACACCACTTGATTTGCCGTAATATTCTTTTCTTTCTAATTGCTCTTGAGCTTCAAGCATTTGTTTTTGCATTTTCTTTAGTTTGTTGATCATATTAGGGTTCATAACTATTTACTCCTTTATTGTAACTTTGTCCCCAAAATACTCTTTTGCTAAAG
>JAIPGC010000001.1 GCA_021736335.1 Acholeplasmataceae bacterium
AAGCGTCACCTCGAAACAGTCAAAGCCGTATAAAGATGGAACAGATCCACAGTACATTATTAGTATATTAAATTAGATAGAGAGGAGTAAAGATTTAAAACGTATTAGATTTAACTTAATACCTTTAAATCTTACATGAAAATGATGTATCCTAGCATCCATATCAATCTTGAAAAGTATCGTCACAATCTAAATTATTTAAATCAATTAGCGAAAGCCGAAGGAATATCTTTGATGGCTGTGACCAAGGTTTTTTGTGCGGATCAAAAATTAGTGGATGTCATCAATCATACCGATATCAAATATATTGCTGATTCAAAGATTGAAAATCTAAAAACGATGAAAACGAGTAAAACCAAGGTTCTCTTACGTATTCCGCAAAAAAGTGATGTTGATCAGGTTGTTAGGTATGCAGATATATCGCTTAATTCGGAAATAGAAGTAATAGAAGATCTCAATGACGCAGCTCAATCTATAAACAAAAAACATCAAATCATCTTGATGTTTGATATAGGGGATTTAAGAGAAGGTATTTATTATCAATCCAATTATTTAAAAATAGTTGAGAAAGTTCTTCAATTGAAATCGATAGAACTGATTGGTATTGGAACAAATCTCACATGCTTTGGTGGTGTGATTCCAACTGATGAAACATTAAATAAGCTTAATATCATCAAACAAGAAATCGAACAAAGATTTTCAATATCATTAAATATCATTAGTGGCGGGAACTCATCTACTGTTTCTCTGCTTGAAAAAAAGGAGTGCCCTCAATTCATTAATAACCTTCGTATCGGTGAAGCATTTGTATTAGGTAGAGAAACAGCTTATGGCAAACACATCGAAAATATGTATGATAGTGTCTTTACACTTCAAGCTGAAATCATCGAACTCAAAGAAAAACCATCATTTCCAGAAGGCTTGTTGGGATTTGATGCATTTGGTAAACCATCCAGTTTTATCGATCAAGGAATAATGCAAAGGGCAATCTTAGGCATTGGAAGACAAGATGTTGATTGTGAGGATATCTATAATCAAAATGACACAACTATTCTTGGATGCAGTAGTGATCATCTAATCCTTGATATGAAACAAACAAGTCACCATGTTGGTGATGTTCTAACATTTAAACTCAATTATGCAGGTATCTTAAGGTTAATGACTTCACCATATATTAGGAGGGTTTATGAAAACAAACTATAGACCAACTTGGGCTGAAATTAACCTTAAAAATCTTTGGCATAACTATAGTGAGGCTCAAAAAACAGTCCATCCAAAAACTGTCATACCTGTGATTAAAGCAAATGCTTATGGCCATGGTGCGATTGATGTCATGAAACACTTATATGATCATGGGGTTCGGTTTTTCGCAGTTTCACTACTTGAAGAAGCACTTGAATTAAGAGCTATCTATAAGGACATAGATATCTTAATGATGGGACCAATTCTAGCTCAAGATTTAGCTGCTGCTTCAGAGCATAAAATTGAAATTACGATTTATGATGAAGAGATTTATCAGGCTGTCAAATCTTTTAAGCATTGGATTACAGTTCATTTAAAGATTGATACAGGTATGTCAAGATATGGCTTAACAGAGACAAATACAATTATTAAGATGGTTGAAGAATTATTTCAAATGGAGCATGTTTCATTTAAAGGTATCTATACACACTTTGCTACTGCTAATGAAAATGAAACATTCTACCATATGCAACTTAACCGGTTCAAAGAAATTCTTCATGAGCTTTCAACCTTGCCTCCAATGATTCATATTTCTAATTCATCATCAACATTTAAATATGAAAAAGATTATGATTTCACAACACATGTCAGACTAGGAATCTCTTTATATGGATTATCACTTGATGATCCAAAACCTGATTTGAAACCTGTCATGAGCTTAAAATCAAAGGTTGTTCAAATTAAAGAATTAAACGCTGGGGACTGTGTTGGCTATGGAGCAACCTATTGTGCAAAGGAAAAAGAACGGATTGCCATTCTTCCAATAGGTTATGCAGATGGCTTCATTAGGAAAAATAAAACAGGTTACGTCGAGATCAATGAAAAGAAATATAAAATTGTTGGAATTATTTGCATGGATGCATGCTTCATAAAAATTGATTCAGATGTTAATGTTGGAGATATAGCAACCCTTTATGGGGGATTAATCACCATCGATGAAGTTGCTAAAAGATTGAATACGATTAGTTATGAGGTGTGCACTTCCTTATCCTATCGTGTACCAAGAATCGTAATTGAAGGAGAAAAATATGATCAAAGTTAATTCTGAAATAGGTAAATTAAAAACAGTACTACTTCATAGGCCGGGAAAAGAACTTGAAAATCTAACGCCTGATTTATTGGAAAAGTTATTATTTGATGACATTCCATATTTAAAAATCGCTCAAGAAGAACATGATTTATTTGCGCAAACCTTGAGAAACGAAGGTGTTGAGGTTCTCTATTTAACTGATATGATGACAGAAACCCTAGAGGCTCATCCTGAAGTTATCAGTAATTTTGTCAATGCTTTTATTGAAGAATCAAAGATCAACTCTTTAACGATAAAAACTGCACTTTATCAATTTTTGATTAATCTTCCAATCAGTGAAATGGTTCTTAAAATGATTGAAGGTATTAGAACTCAAGAAATCACTTTAGGTAAGCGTGTGACAATTATGGATATGCTTGAAGATGAATATCCATTTTTCACAGATCCACTACCTAATATATTATTCCAAAGAGATCCTTTTACTAGTGTAGGCTGTGGCATCGCTGTTGGTAAGATGTCAATGCAAGCTAGACAAAGAGAGACCTTGTTTTCTGAGTATATTTTGACATATCATCCTAGATACTATCAAAAGGAAATACCTGTGTATTATAGTAGATTGAATAGATATAGATTCGAAGGTGGAGATGTTCTCATTCTCAATAAGCATGTGATTGCTGTTGGTATATCATCAAGAACTGATCCAAGAGCGATTGAATATTTTGCTGAAAAGCTATTTGAAGAAGATAATGAATTTAAAACCATCTTAGCTTTCAATATTCCAAAGAGTAGAGCATTTATGCACTTGGATACAGTGTTTACACAAATTGATTATGGTATGTTCACTATTCATCCAGAAATAGAAAATAAACTTATAGTTTTTGAAATTATCAAGAACAAGGAAAGATTTGATGTTTATAAGGTGATTGATTCGTTAGAAAAAGTTTTGGAGAAACATTTAGGGATTCCTATTCAGCTCATCAGATGTGGTGGAAAGGATCAGATAACGAGTATCAGAGAACAATGGAATGATGCAGCAAATACGCTAGCTATTGCTCCAGGTAAAGTTATTGTCTATGATAGAAATCATGTAACAAACAATATGCTAAGACAAGCGGGTATCAAGGTATTAGAAATTGAATCAAGCGAGCTCTCTCGTGGTAGAGGTGGTCCTAGATGTATGAGTATGCCGCTAGAAAGAGAAGAAATATAAAAGGAGAACATTATGAATTTAAAAGGAAGAAACTTCATCACACTCTTGGATTACTCAACACAAGAGATTCAAGATCTAATCAATTTGGCTGCAAAGCTTAAATATGAAAAAAAAGAAAACATACCACATAAACATTTGACTGATAAAAACGTTGTTTTGTTATTTCAAAAGGATTCAACAAGAACTAGATGTGCATTTGAAGTTGGAGCTATGGATTTGGGTATGGGAACAACCTACTTAGGACCAACTGGATCACAGATGGGTAAAAAAGAATCAGTTAAAGATACTGCACGTGTTTTAGGAAAAATGTATGATGGTATTGAATTTAGAGGTTATTTACATCAGGATGTTGAAACTTTAGCAGAATATGCAGGTGTTCCAGTTTGGAATGGACTAACTGACCAATATCATCCAACACAGATATTAGCTGACTTTTTAACAATTCAAGAAAAACTTGGTTCACTCAAGGGGTTAAAATTCACATATTTAGGTGATGCACGAAACAACATGGGAAATTCTCTTATGATTGGTTGTGCAAAGATGGGTATGCACTTTTATGCTGCAGCACCTGAAAGCTTATGGCCAAATGCAGAATTGATTAAGACATGTCAAAGTATAGCTTCAGAAACTGGAGCGACCTTGAATTTTACAACAGATGCTATGAGTGCAACCTATCATGCTGATGTGCTTTATACTGATGTTTGGGTATCCATGGGTGAACCTAAGGAAGTTTGGGAATCAAGAATTAAAGAATTACATCAATATCAAGTGAATATGAAATTACTTAAGAATGCAAAACCAAGTGCTATTTTCATGCATTGCTTGCCAGCATTTCATGGCAATAATACCGAAGTTGGAGCTCAAATTGCACAAGAATTTGGAGAACAATTTCCAGAAGTCAAATTAGGTGAACTAGAAGTAACAGATGATGTGATTGAATCAAAACAAAGTGTCGTCTTTGAAGAAGCTGAAAATCGTATGCATACCATTAAGGCAGTAATGCTTGCTACTTTGAGTGATCTTTATGTCTAGATATGTGATCTCATTAGGTGGTAATGCGTTAGGCAATAATGCGTCTGAACAAAAAGCATTGTTAAAGCATGTTGCACAGGCTATTTATCCCTTGATTGAAGAACAGCATGATATTGTAATTGTCCATGGTAATGGGCCACAAGTAGGTATGATTAATCTTGCCTTTAGTGAGAGCCCATCAACACCTATGATGCCTTTTGCAGAATGTGGAGCCATGAGCCAAGGATATATTGGGTTTCATATTCAAAATGCTTTATATAATATCATGCAGGAAAAGAAACATCAAAGACCAATATCAACAATTGTCAGTCAAGTTTTAGTTGATGTGAATGATACTGCATTTCAAAATCCAACTAAACCTATTGGCAGTTTCTACTCTAAAGAACAATCCTTAGAACTTATTAAAACTCAAGGGTATACAATGGTCGAGGATGCAGGAAGAGGATATAGAAGAGTAGTAGCAAGTCCTAAACCGATAGATATTATTGAAAAAGAAAGTATATTAGCACTTCTTAAGAATCATCAAATTGTGATTGCAGCTGGTGGTGGAGGCATACCTGTCATCTTAAAAGATGGAAAACTAGTTGGAGTTGATGCTGTCATCGATAAGGATTTTGCAAGTGCGAAAATGGCAGAAATCATTGAAGCTGATGAATTGATTATTCTGACTGCTGTTGATTATGTTTTCTTAGATTTTAATACACCCAATCAAAGAACCTTAAAGACAACTACCCTAAAGGAACTCGAAGAGTTACTTAAAGATAACCACTTCAAAAAAGGATCCATGTTACCTAAGATTGAAGCTTGCATGTCATTTGTGAAAGCAACCAAAAGACCTGCAGTTATCGCTTCATTAGAACATGCATCTGATGCATTTAAACAGCAAAGCGGAACAATCATCAAATACAAATAAAAAAGTTGCACCGAGCGTGCAACTTATTTTTTCATGATTTCAATACCTGCATGGTAACCATCATCTTCATAGATCAGTTGATCTTTTTCATAAAGTTTAATGGATACGACACCAGATAGTCCTTCTTTGATTTGCTCAATCATCTTGCCATTTCTAGGTGAAGCAAGCTCTATTTGTGTGCTTGAATGAGCTTCTATATCCAAGGTGAACTTACCTTTTTTTATTTTATAATGGACATAACCTTGACCAATCAGTTCATGTTTTACCCTAGAACCATTATAAGTGGCAAACCGGTATTCCTTGCCTTTATAGATGAGATTTGCTATTAAGCCCTTAAAATGAAAGCCAATAAAAGGAATGGATGCATATGAAAACATGAAAGCAGTGTCTTTATCAGTAAAATGATTGGATTGAATCCAGACATAAGCATCAGGAAATGATTTTCCCCAATCCTTTTCAATATACCCTTTCCCTTGAGTGAATATAACATCATGTTGATTTAAGCTTAGTTTACCTTTAAGATGATGAGACATACTAACGATGCCATGATAGCATTCCATAAAACCAAGATATCCAAATATTCCCATGATGTTAGGTGCTAAAATCGTTCTCTTTATAGGTGTCATTTCCGAAATTGATATAGACCCTGTAATCGAGAGATTATCATGTCTCAACTTAATTTCAACCTTTTCATTTGAAAAATAGTTTTGCCCTATCTTGATCCAAAAGGATTCTTTACTATATGAAAAGGATTCAAATGGAAATCGAAAATAGTGCGTTGTTAAAGAAACATCTTTTTGATGGTGTCGTGATATGAACACTTGAATGAATGCGTGCTGATCTTCACTATTGATACTTACACCTGGAATGAAAGCAATGGTTTCTTTTTCATCTCCACTCACAAATTTATAGTACCAACCCTCAAAATAATTGTCTTTCTTTTTATCACCCTGAAAGTATTCTGGATGCGTCAATTTCTTAATAGACATCTACTCTCTCCTAATAAAAAAGCTAGGAAACCTAGCTTCTTTTTTTTATGGTTGCATTGCTCCAAAAAGTACTAACCAAGCTAAAATTGATTTTGCAACTAAGCTTAATACGATATAAGTACGTTCACCATATAGATAATCTTTCCACTTACCAGTCTTCTTATATTGAAGAACCATGTTTACAGGGAAAGTATTAAATGCTACAAAGTATGTACCTACAATTGCCCAAACAAACCAAGGAACCATATCATAGTTACCAGTTCCAAACATGTATAGAAGAATTGCTACCCAAGGTGCTAAACCAGCAAATGAACCCCAAACAAAAGGTCCCCAAATGACTTTTTCGCCTTCTTTTCTACGTGCGTTAAGTTGTTCCATAACAAGACCAAATAAATTCATGCTAGCGTTAACTACAAAGATCAAAATCAGTGATGCAATATCATAAATACCAAACAATGTTGAGATTAAGACGATCATAACTGATGAGCTTAATGCATATTCAAACCATCTGAATTTATTAATTCCCATTTTTAAATCTGCATTATAGACATCATTTAATTTCTTTGGTATTGAAATCAATGCATGAGCTCCAGCTGATAGAAGTAAGAATACAGCTACAAGTATGCCAAATGGCAATTCAAAGATGGTTGATGAACTAAGTTCCAAAGATTGAGTCATTTGATTGAATTGGAGGAAGTTTTGTGTAATAGCAGGTTTAAATTGTGATATGTTTTGAATCACAGTAGTTGCTAAGAACAACATCAATATCCCTTGAACCAAATGTAGTCCACCCATAATCATATTAAATTTTCTAAGTTTTAAGAATTTTTCGTTTTCCATTTTTTTCTCCTTATTATTTATTTCATTTTAATTATAACATTTATTCTTAATTCTTCTAATGAGATGCTTTCATTTGGTGTTATTAAACTTTTTAAATACCCAATTATGATAAAATACAATTGTAACAGTTATCGTGAGGTTCATATGAATAGAAATCGTATCAAAGAATTGAAAAAAGGTAGTATAAAACCAGATGCTAAATATGTTTTATATTGGATGCAGCAAGCTCAGCGCGTCAATTTTAATCATGCCTTAGAATATGCAATTCAAGTAGCGAATGAAAACTATTTGCCTGTTCTCGTTTATTTTGGTTTATCTGCAAATTATCCAGAAGCAAACAGAAGACACTATCAATTCATGCTTGAGGGATTAAAAGAAGTCTTTTTGATACTTAAGAAATTCAATATTTCATATGTACTTAAGTTCGCATCACCAGAAAAAGGGATTTTAGAATTTTTGGATCAAGCACATAGTCTCATCATGGATCAAGGTTATTTAAGACATCAAAGACTGTGGAGAGATGAAGTCATAGAATATGCAAACAATAATCAAAAAGACTTATCTATTTATTGTGTCGATACTGATTTGATTGTTCCTGTAGAAATAGCATCAAATAAAGCTGAATATGGCGCTTATACTCTGAGACCCAAGATTAAGAAACTTGTACATGATTATCGTGATTTCACACGATTGTCAACGCTTCAAAATCAACATCAAGTCAATATGATAAGCGATGACAATCTTTTGGATATCAATCAAACATTGGATCGACTTAATTTAAATCAAGGTGATTTACCTAAGGTTTTTTATCGAGGTGGATATTTAGAAGCATCAAAACTTCTATCCTTATTCTTAACACAAAAAGTTGATCATTACCTAGAAAGTAGTGATCCAAGCACGGATTACACCTCAAAGTTATCGATGTATCTACATTTTGGTCAAATATCATCTTTAGAGATCTATGAAAGAATGTCTTTATCTTTAGAGCAAGGTCAAATTGATGGACTCGCTTATGATGCATATATTGAGCAACTCATCATCAGAAGAGAACTCGCATTTAATTATGTTTATTATCAAAAAGGATATGATCAATTTGATATGATGACTGAGTCATGGGCTTATCAAACCATGCAAGCACATGAACTTGACCATAAACCCTATCTTTATAGCCTTAAGCAATTAGAACTTAGTCAAACTCACGATCCCTATTTCAATGCTGCTATGAGTGAAATGTACCATACAGGATTTATGCATAACTACATGAGAATGTATTGGGCTAAGAAAATAATTGAATGGTCTCCAACATTTAAAAAAGCTTATGATACAATCAAATATTTAAATAATAGATATTTTATTGATGGCAGAGACCCTAATAGTTATGCAGGTATTGCATGGTGTTTTGGTAAGCATGACAGAGCATGGACTGAGCGCTCCATTTTCGGAAAACTCAGATATATGAATGCAAAAGGATTAGAAAGAAAATTTGATATCAATTCGTATGTCCACAGAATTGACATCATGATAAATAGTCAATACTCTATTGAGAAAATAACCAAATCATTGTATGATAAGACTAAAGAGAAATAGCATACATATATAGTATTTAGAGATGTGTCATCTCTATTTGCTATTTTTGTTTTCAATGTCTCAATTCTAGGAGGAAAAAAATGAGAAAGATATTTACGGTTATAGGATTCTTGCTGCTATCTTTTTCAATTTTTGCATGTACAGGTGCAACTTCGATTACTTTCACTTTTGAAACTAACGGTGGTAATACAATTGAAGAAATGGTTGTCAGTACCGAAGATACAAGTTTTGAATTACCAACTCCAGTTAAAGAGGGATTCGTTTTTGATGGCTGGTATATTAATGAAGAGTTAACTGATCCTTTTAATTTTGCCTCTCTTTTAACAGCAACAGAAATCACAGTTTATGCAAAATGGATTTCTTTTGTTGCTGAGTATACAATAACTTTTGAGACCAATGGAGGAAGTGCAGTTGCTGCAATAACACTTGCTTCAGGAGCAGCTGTCACAGCACCGACTCAACCTACGAAAACTGAGTTTACTTTTGGAGGATGGTATAGCGATAGTGCTTTAACTATTGCATACACATTTTCTGTAATGCCTGCTCAAAATATCACATTATATGCTAAATGGAATGTTGTTCAAACGACTATTACTTTTGAAGCTAATGGAGGTAGTGCTGTTGATGATATCACACAAAATACTGGAACAGCAATCGTTGCACCTACTGAACCTACCAAAACAGGATATACTTTTGGTGGCTGGTATAGTGATAGTGCACTATCAACAGTTTATACTTTCAATTTAATGCCAGCAACTAACTTGATATTATACGCAAAATGGAATATCAATACCTATGTTTTGCAGTATTTAGATAATGATGGTACAGTACTTCAATCCGAAAATTTCGAGTATGGAGCAGACTTGAGTGGTGTTGTTCCGCCTACACCAACAAAGGAAGGCTATACGTTTGTAGAATGGAATTGGCATCTTCCTCTGACAATGCCTGCTATGGATTATCATCTTTCGGCACTCTATGTCATTAATCAGTATACAATCTCATTTGAATCAAATGGAGGGTCTTTAGTTCTTGATATTACCCAAGATTATTTAAGTGATGTTATTGCACCAATAACTCCAACGAAATCTGGATATACATTTGATGGATGGTTCTCTGATGCTTTATTAACGACTGCATATACGTTTAGCACCATGCCACTAGATGGTATCACTTTATATGCAAAATGGACTGCTACACTATATACTATCTCATTTGAGGAAAATGGTGGAACTGCTGTGTCAGATATCACACAAGGTTATTCGACACTAGTTGAAGCACCAACGGCACCAACGAAAACTGGTTATACATTTGATAGCTGGTATAGTGATATTGAATTAACAACAGCATACACATTTACAACCATGCCAATGAATAGTTTGACTGTTTATGCGAAATGGGCAATCAATCAATATACAATCACCTTTGAAGAAAATGGTGGTGTAGCATTACTTGATTTAACTCAAGATTATCAAAGTGATGTATCAGCACCAACTCCAGTGAAAGAAGGATTCACATTTGTAGGATGGTATGGTGATGAATTACTGACAACAACATATACTTTTACAAAGATGCCTGCATCCAATATCACTGTTTATGCGAAATGGGAAGTAACCACATATGTCATCACATTCTTTGATTTTATTAACGGATATAATACAATACCTTCTATTGAAGCATTGGCAGGACAAGCAATTAGCATACCACTTCCTGATGATATTCTTGGTTATGAATTCATAGGTTGGTTTACAGATGTTCAATTTGATGTACCTTTCATAGGTACAGTGATGCCAGCATATGATTTCACATTATATGGCCAGTGGGAAGTTAGTCTATATACCGTTACTTATAATTCCAATGGTGGAACAGTAATAGATGACGCGAACTTCACATATTTCTCAGATGTTCCTGTACCAAATGCTCCAGTTAAAGAAGGATACATATTTGCTGGTTGGTATAGGGATGAAGCTTTATTGTTGCTATTTGATTTTAAAGATGCACCTCTTGCTAACATAACAGTTTATGCGAAATGGATTTTGGACGAAGGTTTTGATCCAATTCAATTGATTTTAATCAATCAACCCACAGAACAAGTAACTCTTCGTGGCGTCATTTATTATAAATTCCCAGATCCAATGAATCCTGGTTTCTATTTGTATGATGGCACAGGTTTCATCTTCGTCTTAAATAATGCAACGGGATTTGCAGTGGGCGATGGTGTGGAAGTTGTTGGTTATTTTGGTTTCTTTGAAAATACACCGCAAATTGAAGATGTTTCAAGCATTAATCCTAATGGATCATTTGTCACGATGCCTGAAGCTGTTGAAATGCCTTTAGATCAATTAATTAATGCATCTGAATATGATATTAATCTATATGGTCAATTAGTTGAATTGACAGGTGTCGTTGGACAAGAAGGATCTAATTTCTATCTAACTGCTTTGGCTGCTGATGGTGTCGCGGTTATTAACTATAAATCTTATTTGCCAATGTCTAACCCATTTGTTACTATAGTTGGACAAAAAGTAACCATAAGAGCTATCATTTATGATTTTAATTCACATACCTATGAATGGCATATTATCTATGATTCTACACAAGCGATTGTTCAAACACCCATGACTGATCAAGAGAAATTAGATGAGTTGATATTATTTGCTCAAACAATGTTAGATTATCAAGAGTTTTATAATGGACAGACCTTTGAAATTCCTACAAATGACACAGTCTATGGTGCAATACTTTCTGTTGAAGCATTTGGAATTAATGCAGCTTTCTATGATCCAATAACTGGTGTTTTTGGAACTGCAACTGAAGAATTAGAAATTGGAGTTAGAATTACAGCAACACTTGGAGCATTATCTGAATCTGTCGATTTGACCTTTATTCTACAACCGATTAATTCTTTGACAGTTGCTGAATTTATAGCATCACCTGAAATGTCTTATCATCAAGTTTCAGGTGTAGTCATATTTGCCGCAACACAAAATGACATGCAAATGATGGTTATTGCTGATGTTACAGGAACTTTGGCTGTTGTATCTGATGGTTTAGTTGCTGTTGGTGATTACGTTATCGTTGCTGGTTATAGAATGTCTCAAGAAGGCATGGCAATGATGGCTAACCAAGATCCATCGTTGACCTTAATTGAAATCATTGACCACAATTACCCTATCCCCATTGTTCCAATTCAATTGAGTGTTGAACAATTTTTAGGCCTCGATGCTAACAATTTATTATATTGGCTGCAATATGTTGAAGTAACAGGCCGTCTTACATTTGATGACATGACAAGAACATTCATCATTGAAGATGGATTAACTAGCCTTCCAATCTTTGCATTTGATCAAGAAGCTATGGAACTACTTGATGGATATGAAGGGTTTATTATCTCTATAAGAGGTATTAGTTTACCAAGCTTCGATCAAATTGATCCTTCATTGATGCTTGTTTATGCTGGCCGACCAGAAGATGTGATCCTTAATTACTCTGATGAAGATCTTGTATCAGAAATGTCTTTGTTATTAGCAGATGATCTATCTTCTCCAACTTATTATCCAGGTCAATTGATAGAGTTAGCAACTGAGCATCCATCCATATTAATGAATATAAGTTATGAAGCTTTTGGAGCAAATGCTTTACTCATTGATCTATTAACTGGTGAAATTTCACCTACAATTGAAACTGAGGTTTGGATTGATCTTCATGTGACGGTTACCATTGGATTATTCAGCGAAACATTTGATATTCAATTGCATGTAGCTCCAATTACTGTTTTATCTGTAACCCAATTTTATAATCTAAATGACTACGATTTCCCATATTATGTAACAGGCACAGTTATCTTTGCACAACCAGATGAAATGATGTATATGATAGCTGATGAAAACCATATAGTCTTCTTAATGTCTACAACATCTTTAAATGTTGGGGATGTTGTTGTTGCCTATGGATTAAAGATGCATGAAGGTGGTATGACGATGCTCGTAGATGATTCATCAGACACAGTTGTCGATGTTCCATTGCATGATCAGCCTAATCCATTATTAAAGACGATTATTTCAATCAGTGACTTTGTTTTATTGGATGCATCACTGCCTGAAAATATATTTAAGTATTTCCAAATGACAGGCACATTAATTGAAAATCAAGAACTGCATATTTTCTTCTTATCGGATGGTGAAAATCAAATTCCTGTATTCCCAGCAAGCACTTTAACATATCAAGCGCTCATTCCTCTTGCCGGTATGGAAGTAGTCATTTCAGGCTTAGCAATGCCAAGTCCTGACAATCCTGAAGAAGGTAATGTGCTTGTCTTTATCAATTATCCAGGAGATATTAATTAAACATATTCACATCTTAACACATGGTCGTAAGACTCATGTGTGAATTAAGTTATCATAAACCAGATTTAACAATCATTAATGTTTTAGCTTTATGATTATTAGCTTAAAATAGTTAAGAAAGGATACACATAGTGTGTCCTTTTTTCTTAAGAAAGAAAATGTATGAAAAATGAATTCATCATGGTATAATATTTTTAGAATTTATTGTGGGGTGTTAAGATGTTCAATTTAGACATAGAGACAAACATCATTTCATTAATGATGCTACTAACACTATATATCAGCATTAGGAGACAAACAAATCGTCACGAATTCATCAATAGAATCTATTTAGCTCTATTAATGTTTACGATGGCTATTCTGTTTTTCGATTCTTTTCAGGTTGCTTTTGATGGCTATGCTGCTGTTTGGGGTGGCATCATTCTAAAAATATCAACATTTATCTATTATGCACTTAATCCAATCATTGCATTGGTGTGGGTACTCTATATTGATTTTCATATATTTAGAAGTAGAAAAAAAGTGATGAGAGCATTTTATGCCAGTCTGCCATTTATGTTGATCCATTTTATTTTCTTAATCTTAAGCAATACAGGCAATCAGTATATTTATTATATTGATTCTCAAAACAATTATTTTAGAGGTCCTCTTTTATGGATGACTATCATACTAACTTATGGACTTTTAGTTACAGCAACTGTTATAGTGGTCGTGTTTAGAAAAAGGATTCGAAATGATGAAATTTTACCTTTAGTATTATTTGCTTTACCTCCTGCATTTGCAGCAATCATACAATTGCTTTTCCAAGGATTAACTATCATTTGGCCATCAGTAACGATATCGTTGCTCATCATCTATATCTATATTCAATCCAAATTGACAACAACTGATTATTTGACAGGATTATTCAATCGAAGAGAATATGATAATCGAGTTAAAATGCTTGATCAGCATCGCTCTAAGAATATGAAGATGTCTGGGATAGTTGTAGATATTGATAACTTTAAATCTATTAATGACAAATATGGACACAGCGTGGGAGATCAAGCGTTAATTCATATGGGTAACATTCTAAGAGAAAGTGTTAGGAAAGATGACTTTGTTTCTCGATTGGGTGGCGATGAATTCGCATTGATGATACTTAATGAAGATGACAAGATTTTAACTGAAATCATTCATCGTATCGAAGGGAATCTTGAAGTTTTCAATGCTTCAAAAGATCATGAATATAAGCTTCAAGCAAGTATTGGATATGATCAATATAATTACGATGAATTTGAGACCATTGAAAAATTCTTCATCCATTTAGATCATAAGATGTATGAAGCAAAAAAGATTCATAAGAAGAAATAAGACAAGCGCGAGCTTGTTTTTTTCTTATATGATAGGAAATTCTATTTTATCATCTTGAAGATAGTCCAGTTTCAATCACTCAAATCTCTAAAAGGAAATAACTGATACGATTCTAGATTTAAACACATTTTTAAGATATATAAATAAATTTATATAAATGATTGAAATCATGATTTTTTCTGCCCTTTTTCACCTTAAAAATGGTATAATTAAGCTGTAGAAGGGGGGTGAAAAAACATGTATTTAACAGTAAAACACAGACTTTACATTAACCGTGAAGACTTAAGATTTTTCAGGTTATTGATGCATGCAGCAAAGAACTTATTCAATGAAGCACTATATAACGTCAGACAACATTATTTTAAAACAGGACAGTACTTAGATTACTATGCGAATAACGATATTCTATCCAAGGAAAGTGAAAATTATCGTGTGCTTAATTCACATCAAGCACAAATGGTGATTCGCAAAGTAGATGAAGCAATGAAAGCATTCTTTGGATCAATCAAAAGCAAAGCTAAAGGTGTACGATTACCTAGATATTTAGCTAAAGATGGATTCTATCCATTAATTGACCGCATGGTCTATATGCCAAATCAAGAAGTCTATGTGATTCCCAGAAGCAATTTCATCAAACGGGTATCAAAGATGATGACAGTTGACTTAGACCACGAAATTAAAAAGGAAGTGCAATTAAAAGATAGTTTATCTATTTCAATTCAAACACCCAGACATATCCTAAATCAAACAATTAAAGAAATAACCATCAAACCGAGTTTTGATGGCAAATATGTCAGTGTAAGCTACGTCTATGAAACAGATGAACCCATCCTGGAAGAAAGCAACCATAAAGAAACGATGTCAATTGATTTAGGTTTCAACAATCTAGCGATGTGTGCAGTAACCAATAGTAAGCACTTGTTAATAGATGGTAAGAGACTTAAAAGCATGAATCAATATTTTCATAAAAGATATGCCTATTTATCAAGTATCAGACCCAATCAAAAAGTCTTAACCCATCAGATGGAAAAACTAATCATCAAAAGAAATCATCAAATGACTTATTACATTAATAAAGCAGCAAGACTAATCATTGATCATGCCGTAGAAAATGATGTAGGTGAGATCATTATTGGATACAATGAAGGATTTAAGGATATCAATTTATCTCATCAATATAACCAGATGGCCAAAAGCATTCCACTGGCAAGATTGAGAGATCGATTAATTGATCTAGCAAAAACAAAAGGCATCAAAACCAAAGTTGTCAATGAGTCATATACATCTGTTTCTTCGTATATCGATCAAGATCCCATTTCAAAATCAAATTTCAGTGGTCAAAGAATCAAAAGAGGACTTTATCGAAGTAAAGAAGGCTATTTAATCAATGCAGATTTAAATGGTGCATTAAACATCTTAAGAAAAAGTAAACCCGAAATCGAAAGATTAGGTATTAGAGGTTGGAACACACCTAGACGGACAATGGTAATCTAAAAATCATTCTCTACGTCTTAAAGAGCACCAACAGGTGCGAAGAGTGAAGTCATTCACTTATGTTCTTTATAATATGAATTATAATATTTATAGTATCATTTGACATCTTTTCTTTATTCACTATAATTAACTTGAAGATACATTTGTTTTTAGAAGGAGTTTACAGGATGAAATTAGACTCGCAAAGATTCCATAAAGGCGATCAAACCAAACTCTCAAATTTAAGAAAAGGGCAAAAGGCCAAAGTGGTCTTTTTAAACGCGCAAGATAAGGCATTAAGAAGAAGACTTCTTGATATGGGAATCACTGAGGGTGTTCAAATAAAAATCAAGAAAATAGCTCCCCTTGGAGATCCAATTGATATCGAACTCAGAGGATATGAATTATGTTTGAGAAAATATGATATGTCACTCATTGATGTCGAGGTGATCTCATGAGAGTCGCATTAATTGGCAATCAGAATTCGGGTAAAACAACATTATTCAACCTACTGACAGGTACAAACCAAAAAATCGGCAATTGGCCTGGCGTTACGATTGAGAAAAAGATAGGTATCATCCGTGGAACCGATTTTGAAATTGTTGATCTGCCCGGTGTTTATTCTTTAAGTCCTTATAGTGTAGAAGAAGAAATATCTAGAAGGTTTTTATTTGAAGAAAAAATTGACCTCATTTTAAATATTGTTGATTCGACATCGATGGAAAGAAGTCTGTATTTGACAACACAACTTTTAGAGCTTGGCATTCCAATGATGATTGCTTTAAATATGAAAGATATCGCTGATAAAAGAGGCATACACATTGATTTAAAAACCCTTGAAGAAAAACTAGATACGACCATTCTTTCAATCTCAGCATTAAAGAAAACAAATGTCTTTAATTTGATTCAATATATCAAAATGGGAGATTACAGAAAGAATAACTATCAGCATATTTATGATCATGAGCTAGAAGATGCCATTGAATCTATTAAACCCATCGTCGATACAAAACATTCAAGATTTTTAGCTGTCAAACTGATTGAAGATGACATGGTATTTACGGCTTATCATACAGACGAAACTAGAAAAATAGTTAGTGCTTTGAGCAAAGATTATTTACGTGATATGGAGCAGGTCATTGCTGATGAGAGATATCGTTATATTGAAAATATAAGAGATGAAGCCGTCACTGCAAATCGGAGTCAAATGACTTGGACAGATAAAATTGATAATGTGCTATTGCACCGTTTTTTTGCTATTCCGATTTTCATGGTTATCATGTTTGGCATTTATTATCTGGCTGCTGGTCCAATAGGATCATACACCACACAAGTTGTTGGAGAATATATGTCAATGTTTAGTGATTGGACCAGAGGTCTTTTGATTGATTTTGGAGCATCATCTTGGTCAGTGAGCTTGGTTGTTGATGGGATGATAGCTGGTGTAGGAGCAATCCTAAGTTTTTTACCACAACTAGCCATTTTATTCTTGTTGATATCATTGTTGGAAACAACAGGATATATGTCAAGAATTGCGTTCTTTTTGGATCGCATCTTTCAAAAGGTTGGATTATCTGGTAAATCTTTAATTCCTTTTATCATAGGTAGTGGTTGCAGCATACCTGCAATTATGTCAGCAAGAACGATCAATGATGAGACTGAAAAAAGAATGACAATCATGTTGACGCCGTTTATTCCATGTAGTGCTAAATTACCAATCATAACTCTTTTCGCAGGTTATTTCTTTCGAAACAATTCTGGATTAGTCAGCGCATCACTTTATTTCTTTGCTATTGGCGTGATCTTTTTATCAGCACTTATCATGAAGAAGTTTTGGTTTAAAGGAAAACATTCAAGTTTTATCCTACAACTTCCGGATTATAAAGTTCCCAATCTCAAGTTCATCATATTTGATGTTTTTGAAAAAATAAAGGCATTTATTCAACAAGCTGGGTCTATTATTTTACTCGCATCGATCATTGTATGGTTTCTCATCAGTTTTTCTTGGACATTAAATTATGGCATTGATCCCAATCAAAGCATTTTAGCATCGATAGGAAAAGTCTTAGGTTGGATATTTTATCCGATGTTAGGAACCTATAGTTGGGGTGCAGCAGTATCAGCACTTCAAGGATTAGTTGCTAAAGAACAAATTATTGCTTCTATGGCAATTATTGCTGGACATTCAGAAACAACCTCTGAGGGCACACTCATTTTTGGCAGTTCAGTATTTTCTTTCTTCACACCTGCATCAGCGTATGCCTTTATGGTATTTAACCTTTTTAGTGCACCTTGCTTTGGATCCATAGGTGCAATGAACAAAGAATTGGGTTCAACTAGACGTATGTGGCAAGCCGTTTTATTTCAAACTGGAATTGCATGGGTTTTAGCTGTTATCGTCTATCAAATTGGACACTTAATCGAGGTGATTTTATGAGCTTAGCAGATGGTATTATTTTACTCATTGTCTTAGTGATTGTTATTTCGATTATTTATCGAATGATTAAGAAAAAAGATGAGAGCATTTGTGCAAACTGTGCATATGCAAAAGGATGTAACGAAGATTGCTCACCTAAGAAAAAAACGATATCATAGCCGATATCGTTTTGTTTTCTATTCTTTAGGTTGATGAATAACTATTTGAGGAAATGGAATCTCAATGCCATTTTCATCTAAAATCTCTTTGATACGCTTTCTGAGTTCTCTTTCTATGGCATAATGTTGTTCTGATTCAGTCTTGCAGATGACGCGCATGTTCACACTACTGTTTCCTAGTTCAATGACGCCTAAAACCTGAGGATCTTCAAGTATCACAGGAAACAATGGTTTGATCTTTGGTAGTTCAGCTGTAAGAAGATCTATTGTTTTTTGAACATCCTCGCGATATGCAATGCCAAAATCTGCTATTGCAATCGAGAAATTTCTCGAAAAATTGATTAATGTTGATATCTCACCATTAGAAACAATTTTCGTATCACCTTTCCAATTTCGAATCTTAGTGGTCTTCAGACCAATATCAGTAACATCACCTTTGAAGCCTTGGACTTCAATTCTATCACCAACATCGAAATGATGTTCAAAGACAATAAAGAAACCACTGATCAGATCATTGATAAATTTTTGAGCACCAAGACCAATGACAAGACCTAAGATACCTAGACCAGCAAGTGCAGGAGCAACATTGATTCCCCACATTGATAGGATAATTAAGATAGCGATTATGGATACGAGGTACTTAACGATACTGTTGATCACTTTCGTTATGGTTTGTTTCCGTTTCTTTAAGGGTCCATCTTTTGTACTGATATGTGTTAATGTCACTTTAGCTACTTTTAGAATTGTAAGAGATATGAAAATAACAACTGCACTGTTAATTAATGGGATGACGCCATCAATCAAAAACAATCTTGCATCACTTAAAATAGTCTGTGCGTGTGTCTGAATGTCAAATTCCCAAAGGAACAAAATAAACACTGTAGAAGCAATTAATAGAATAAACGAGATTAAATAGATGAGAATAATCATCCATTTACTCATGTTTTCCTCTTTCTTTTTTAGCCATTTTCTTTCAAAAATGATGATTGATAAGAGAGTTAATAATGTAGCAACCGTCAAGCCGATATTTAAAGCGACTGATGCAAATAGTATATTCATAAGTATAAAAATCTCCTTTCGCTTTTTATTTTATTATACCACGATTACAAATATGGGGAAGTAAATGACTATTTATCAATAATTATGAAAAAATATTGTTTTTTTATTTTTAATTAACGATGAAAAGTGTTAAAATAGATTTGCATTTTGAAAGGTGAATGATACATGGAAAAAGATCATCGACAGACCCCTTTTTACACCAAACTATTAGAATATGCAAACTCTAAAACAGTCTCTCATGATGTGCCTGGGCACAAGCTTGGACATGTCAATAATGATATGATTGATTTTGCAGGCAAACAAATGTACATGCTTGATGCCAATGCGCCTCGAGGACTTGATAACTTAAATCGTCCGACAGGTGTTATCTATGAAGCAGCTGAATTAATGGCTGATGCTTTTGGCGCTGAAAAAGCATATTTTTTGACTGGTGGAACGACTATGGGGATTTTATCGATGATTATGTCAGTGTGTCGTGCGAAAGAAAAAATCATTTTACCTAGAAATGTTCACAAATCAGCGATTAATGCACTCATCTTAAGTGGTGCTGTTCCTGTTTTTGTCAAACCTAATATCGATAACGAGCTTGGCATTGCCAACCATATGGAGTTTGAAGATGTGAAACAAGCGATTTTAGACAATCCAGATGCTAAAGCCGTATTTGTTATCAACCCAACCTATTTCGGCGTTACAAGCGATTTAAAGCGTATTGTTGAGTTTGCTCATGAGAATGAGATGATGGTCATTGTTGATGAAGCACATGGTTCACATTTTCCATTCTCAGAAGAGCTTCCAATTGGATCAATGGCTGCTGGTGCTGATATGGGTTCTTGTTCACTTCATAAAACGGTTGGTTCACTGACTCAAAGTTCTATTCTTATTACACAAGGATCGATGGTTGATCATATCAGACTTCGCTCGACCATCAATATGATTCAAAGTACATCTCCAAGCAGCTTACTCATGGCTAGTTTGGATGTAGCTAGAAAAAATATTTATTTTGACGGACCTATTCTTTTACCAAAGGTTATTCAAATGGCTGATGCAACCAGAAAAAAGATTCATCTTATTCCTGGTCTTGAAGCTATTGATAAAGCTTATTTTTTAGCAAAGCATGCTTCAGATTATGATGAGACAAAAATCATTGTCAAGGTTTCAGGATTAGGTATCACTGGTTTTGATGTTTATAAAGAGTTATTTGATGAGCATCACATCCAGTTGGAATTAGCTGAAACTCAAATCATTCTTGCCGTCTTATCGATAGGAACGACACAAAAAGATTTAGATGCCCTTGTTGATGCGTTAAAAATAGTTTCAGATAAATTTATGCCAATGAACTTAACACCAATCAAGTCGAAGGTCAAATACAGTTATCCTGAAGCTTATACAAGACCTAGAGAAGCATACCATGCACCAAAGAAATACGTACCTTTGAATCAAGCTGTCGATGAGATTGCTGCTGAATCAGTCATGATTTACCCACCAGGTATACCGATTGTTATTCCTGGAGAAATTATTAGTCAAGATATCTTGGATGATTTAGATTTCTATCAAAGAAGTGGTTCAGTTATCTTAAGTGATACTGAAGGCGGATATATTAAAATAATCGATAAAGAATATTGGGAAAAATGGAGTGAACTATATGCAGATGAATAAAGTGGATTTATCTTTTCAAAGCTGTAAGAGTACATATGAAGAAGCAGATGTTGTCATTTTTAGTGTACCTATGGATGCTACAACATCATTTAGACCAGGAACAAGATTTGCAGGAAATGCTATCAGAGTAGATTCATTTGGAGTCGAATGGTATTCACCATACCGCGAAAGAGATTTAAATGAATTTAAGACAGCTGATATAGGAGATTTAGATTTGCCGATTGGCGCAGTTGATGATGCTTTAGAAATCATTTACGATGCGACCAAGCAAATTTTAAATGATGGAAAGACACCAATGATGGTTGGAGGAGAACATTTAGTCAGCTATCCTGTGATCAAGGCAGTCTATGAAAAATATCCTAATTTGCATATCATTCATTTAGATGCACATACAGATCTAAGAGAAAAGTTTTTTGGCAGAGACTTATCACATGCAACCTTTATGAGACATGTTCATCAATTTGTTGGAGATGGAAAAATCTATCAGTTCGGTATCAGAAGTGGTGAAAAACCTGAATTTGATTGGGCCGCTAGTGGTCATGTACACATGAGAAAATTTGACTTCGAAGGGTTAGATAAAGTTGTCGAAAAACTAAAAGATGTTCCTGTTTATATCACCATCGATTTAGATGTCTTAGATCCTTCAGTATTTCCAGGCACAGGGACACCTGAACCAGGTGGGATGCAGTATAAAGATTTATTATGGGCATTTGATCAATTTCAGAAATTAAATCAATTAGTTGCTGCTGATTTCGTAGAACTAGCTCCTATGTTAGATCCTAGTGGGGCATCAACTGCTGTGGCTGCTAAAACATTAAGAGAAATGGTTTTATTGCTACAAATGAATCTAGAAAAAAGACGATAATAAAAATGCATAAAACCAAAAGAGGAATATTGACTATTTCTCTTTTTTTAATAATATATTTCTTATTTTGAAGTTAAAACATATATTATATAAATAATTATTTTATGCCTTCATAAGGCCTTTTATTTATGTAATGAAACTTCATTTTTATTATTATATCTACCCTTAAGCAAAGCTTTTGAATTAACCTCCTCACTCAAGTATAATAAGAGTGCAAATTGAAGGAGGAATTGACTCATGTTATTAAATGATTATGATCCGCTAAAGAAAAAACAGTTAACAATTTTAGACCCATCAGGTGTTATTGTCACACCAAAGTTAGAACCTAACATTTCAAAAGAAGAATTGCTGAAAATGTATAAAACTATGACTTTAGGTAGAACAGCTGATATCAAAGCACTGCAATACCAAAGACAGGGACGTATGCTCACATATGCTCCTAATAAAGGTCAGGAAGCAGCTCAAGTTGGAGCTATGGCAGCCTTAGAACAGCAAGATTGGTTAGTGCCAGCTTTTAGAGAGCTTAATGCGATGCTTTATAAAGGTGTTACACTTGAACAGATTTACCTCTATTGGTATGGTAACGAATGGGGAAACCATTTTGATGAAGGTGTCAAAGTTTTACCTATTGATGTCATCATTGGTTCACAAATCAATCATGCTGCAGGCGTAGCATATGCAAGCAAGATCCTTAAGAAGAATGAAGTTGCTGTAGCAACCATTGGTGATGGTGGAACATCACACGGTGAATTCTATGAGGGGATGAATTTTGCTGCGACTTATGATGCACCTTTGGTTGTTGTGATTCAAAACAACCAATATGCTATCTCGACACCAAGATCAAAAGCTACAAAAGCTGCAACACTTGCTCAAAAAGCTGTTGCTTTTGGTATTCCTGGCATTCAAGTCGATGGCAATGATGTTTTAGCAATGTATGTTGCAACTAAGGCAGCTGCTGATCATGCAAGATCAGGTAAAGGTCCTGTATTAATTGAAGCAGTTACCTATCGTCTCGGGCCACACACGACCTCTGATGATCCAACGATTTATCGTTCAAATGAAGAAGTAGCGGAATGGGAATTAAAAGATCCTTTAATTCGCTTTAAGAAATATTTAATTGATAAAGGTTATTGGACTGAAGAAGAAGATCAGAAGCTTGATGAAGAAAACCTACAATATGTTGGTGATACATTTAAACTCGTTGAAGCATCAGGAACATCTGTATTAGAAGATATATTCAAGTATACATATGCTGAAATGACACCACAACTTAATGAACAGTTAGAAGCATATAAAAAATATATAGAGCAAGGAGGTAAATAATATGGCAGTTATTACATTATTAGATGCAATCAATCAAGCATTAGATCAAAAAATGGCAGATGACTCGAGAGTTGTTGTTTTTGGAGAAGATACTGGATTTGAAGGTGGTGTATTTAGAGTAACTGCAGGTCTACAAAAAAAGTATGGTGTAGATCGTGTATTTGATACCCCAATTGCTGAAGCAGCAATTACTGGTAGTGCAGTTGGTATGGCAATTAATGGACTCATTCCAGTTGCTGAAATCCAATTTGATGGATTTGTGTTTCCAGGATATACAGAAATCGTAACCCATATGGCAAGATATAGAAATCGTACAAGAGGTGGCTATTCACTACCTTTAGTCGTTAGATTTCCAGTCGGTGGTGGGATTAGAGCTTTAGAGCATCACTCAGAGAGTATTGAGACTTTATTAGGACACATTCCTGGATTAAAGGTAGTTATACCTTCAACACCTTATGATGCTAAAGGATTATTGATTTCAGCAATAGAAGATCCAGATCCCGTAATCTTCATGGAACCTAAAAGAATTTATCGTTCAGGTAAACAAGAAGTACCTGAAGAAATGTATAGAATTCCAATTGGAAAAGCTAAGGTTGTCAAAGAAGGTACTGATGTTACTGTAGTAGCTTGGGGAGCTTTCGTCCGTGAAGTAGAAAAAGCAATTAAACTTATCGAAGATGAAAACATCAGTGTTGAGTTAATTGATCTAAGAACAATTAATCCAATCGATGAAGAAACAATTATTAATTCTGTTAAGAAAACAGGAAGATTTATTGTTGTTCAAGAAGCAGTTAAGACCTACGGTCCTGGTGCTGAATTGATTTCTATCGTCAATGAAAAAGCATTTCTGTATTTAGAAGCTGCACCAGCGAGAGTCACTGGGTTTGATATCACAGTGCCACTTGCAAAAGGTGAGCATTATCACTTTATACAACCAGAAAGAATAGCAGCTGAGATTAAAAAAGTTGCTAAGTTTTAAAGGGAGGTTATATTATGTATGATTTTAAATTTGCTGATATCGGTGAAGGTATTCACGAAGGAAAAATTTTAAAATGGTTTTTTAAGGTTGGCGACAAAGTCAAAGAAGGTGAAACACTTGTCATTGTTGAAACAGACAAGGTTAACGCTGAACTACCATCACCAGTTGATGGGGTTATTGAAAAACTTGGAGCTCAAGTTGGAGATACAATTGAAGTCGGACAAACGATTGTCTTAATTAATGACGGAAGTAAGACTGAAGTAGTTGAAGACAAAAAAGAGACTGTTGAAACAAAGAAAGAATCTCTTTCTGAAGAAAAAGCAGCTGGTGTTATCGGTGAAATTGAAGTGTCATCTGAAGTCATGGCATCAAGCAATGAAACTTCAGGTTCAAAACAAACAACAGAAAATAAGGCATTAGCGACACCTGTAGCAAGACAGCTTGCTAAAGAATTAGGAGTTGACATCAAACAAGTCAACGGATCAGGTGAATTTGGTAGAGTTCTAAAAGAAGATATCTATAAAGCATCTGAAACTAAAAAGACACCGCAAACGCTAACGATACCAAAGGTATCGGTATCAGCTCAAGGTGAAGTTGAATATGTTCCTATTTCTAATTTAAGAAAAGCAGTTGTTAGAAGTATGACTTTATCTAAGCAAGTCATTCCTCATACAGTTTTAATGGATGAAGTGATTGTTGATCAATTGGTCGAACTTAGAAACAAAGTTAAAGTACAGGCTGCAGCTCAAGACATTAAGATTACCTATATGGCATTTGTCATGAAGGCTGTTATTTTAGCATTAAAGAAATTTCCACATTTTAATGCAAGTTTTGATCAAGAAAACGAACGCATGATCTATAAGAAATATATCAATTTAGGTATGGCAGTTGATACACCTGTTGGTTTAGTAGTTCCTAATATTAAAGACGCTGACAAAAAGAGCATTCTAGAACTTGCTAAAGAATTAAGAGAAGTTGCTGATAAGACAATTAACCGCACGGTCCAACTCTCACAACTACAAAACACAACATTTACTATTACTAATTTTGGTGCTGCTGATGTCGCATATGGAACTCCAATCATCAATCATCCTGAAGTAGGTATCTTAGGTATTGGTAAGATTTCACAAAAGCCAGTTGTAGTCAATGGTGAAATCAAGGTTGCATATGTTATGCCATTATCTCTTGCTGTAGACCATAGAGTCATCGACGGCGCAGATGCTGGAAGATTTTTATCTCAAATTAAGTCTTTATTAAATGACCCAATGATGTTACTATTAAGTTGAGGTGATGATAATTGAAAGCATATGATGTCATCGTATTAGGTGGAGGACCTGGTGGATATGTATCTGCCATAAAGGCAGCACAACTAGGAGCTAAGGTCGCTCTCATAGAAAAGGAAGTCGTTGGAGGCATCTGTTTAAATCACGGATGTATTCCCACGAAAACATTACTTAAGAATGCTAAAGTCTACAAGACTGTTTTACATGCACTTGATTATGGTGTTGTTGTTGATGGTAACATTTCTTTTGACTGGAGTTTGATGTTAAAAAGAAAGAACATTGTTGTTAAGAAATTGACAATGGGTGTTGCTGGTCTTCTTAAGAAGAATGGTGTTGAAACTTTTATAGGACTTGGTAAGGTTTTAAGTGCAAATCAAGTCGAGGTCAACGGAGAAGTTTTGGAAACTAAAAATCTAGTCTTAGCGACTGGAGCAAGCCCAATCATCCCTCCTATTCCTGGATTAAAAGAAGCATATGAAAATAAGATTGCTGTAACAAGTAGAGAACTACTACAAATCGAAAATGCACCAAAATCACTCGTGATTATTGGTGGTGGTGTTATCGGAGTTGAATTTGCTACGATTTTCTCATCATTAGGATCAAAGGTAACAATCATTGAAAAGCTAGATGGCATATTACCAATGATGGATGATGATGTGAGAAGTGCCTATGCCAAAATTCTTAAAAGAGAAGGCATTGAAATATATGCTGATTCTGAGGTTAAGCTTGTTAAGGGTAACGAAGTGACCTATGTCAATCAAGGCAATGAGACAAAAGTTATTGGTGATACGATTTTAGTTTCTGTTGGCATGCGTCCAAATACAAACGGTTTAGAAGCTTTGAAACTGAAGATGGACCGAAATGCTATTGAAACAAATGAATTCATGCAAACAAATGTTCCTAACGTCTACGCCATTGGCGATGTCAATGGGAAATACATGCTTGCTCATGTTGCATCAGCTGAAGGATTAGTTGCTGCACAACACATTATGAAACAAAAAGCATCCATGAGATATGATCGTGTACCTAATGCGGTTTATGGATCTCCTGAAATAGCAACCGTAGGACTTACTGAAAAAGAAGTTAAAGCTAAAGGCTTAGTGTATAAAGTGTCTACCTTCCCACTGTTAGCAAGTGGGAAAGCGATGGCAGACAATGAAAAAGATGGATTTGTCAAATTGATTGTGAGTGAAAAATATAAGGAAATCCTTGGTGCTCACATCTTGTCATATCATGCATCAGATTTAATCGCTGAACTTGGTGTAACGATGGAATTAGAAGGTACTGCACATGAAATTGCACATACCATTCATCCACATCCAACACTATCTGAAATCATCTTAGAAGCTGCGCATGGTGCAGTAGATCTACCGATTCACATTTAACATTTACTAGGACTGCTTGAAAGCGGTCCTTTTTTTTCTCTCTTATCAGCATATAGATGCTTATGTAAGCGTTGACATCATCAGATATATTATGATATAATATTTATTGTAAACGGTGTCCGTATATATAGACGATATGAGGAAATAAATGAAACACTTGATCTTACTCATCTTTATCATACTAACCATAACTATGATGTCAGGTTGTGAGGTAAAAGAAACTGAAGAGCCAATCATAGAAGATCCAATTGATATCATTCCAAAAGAGAATCCTGTTAAGTATGACTTGATAGAAAGCTCATTTGGATTTTCAGCATTAACTATCACAGATCGTAGTTTAATTACTGAAAACTATGATATTGTTAATAATGAAATTGAGTTCTTGGATGCATTAATGGATACAGAGACTAAGATTATTGAAATCACTCATGACTTGAACTTAGGATCAATTGAAGTTTCAAATATGCTAACTGCTCAATCTAAGAATTTAAGTATGTATTCCAATGTCTTCAGACCCGATTCAAAACAACCCTTAACTCATCCAACACTCATTGATTCTGGAATAGGATTAATTCGAATCATCGGAAGAAATAATCTCACTATTTTCTCTAAAACAGGTATCACAATTAAGCATGCTTCGTTTAATATTGATGATTCATCTGATATCATTATTAGAAATCTACACTTTAGTGAGCTTTGGGAATGGGATGAACTCAATTTAGGCACATATAAACGTAACGACTGGGATTATTTTGAAGTAGAAAAGTCAAATGGTATCTGGTTTGATCATCTAACATTCGATCAAGCATACGATGGTATCATCGATGTTAAAGAGTATTCCAGTAATCTTACTTTGTCTTGGTCAAAACTCAATTTTGTTCCAAATGCTTTTATTGAAGATCAGATTAGTTATCTAGAGATGAATCAATCACTATACCCATTTTATAAAAGTTTAAGAGATGCTGATATAAGTACTGAAGACATTGTAAAACTTGGAAGTTATCAGAAAAAAGGATTTAATCTAGGAAACACAACCGATGGCATAGGTTTCGAATCTATAACAATGACATTCCATCATCTTGAAGTATTTAATCTGATGGACAGAATGCCAAGAATTAGAAAAGGTGACGCCCATGTTTACCAAATCATAGTTGATAATGAAGACTTATATCAATTACGATTAAACATCTCTCATCCTAGCATCAGTATGGTTAATCAAGGCATTATCACCACTGAGCAAGGTGCTGTCTTAATGGAAAATAGTGTTTATAAGTATGTATCCACACCAATAAAAAATCATCAAGATGATGATCCAGATGTGAAATACACAGGTAAATACGAAGTGATTAATAGCGAATGGATCATGCCTAACAGAACATTCTTCGGATCTTCATCTGATGCTCATACATTATGGGTTCATAGTGGACCTGATTCAGTAATTCCTTTTGAGCTTAGAAACCATCCAACAATTCCTTATTTTTATGAACTTGAAGATCTTTACTATTTACCTGAAACATTTACGAAGTATCCAACAGGTAGTCAAAAGATTGATGATTTTAATTGGTTATATATCAATACAAACCCTAATTAAGGAGCAAATTATGAAAAAGATATTAATGATTTTGACATTGATTATTACAGTTTTAGTTATATCATCTTGTGGAAAGGAAACAGATGATTCTGTCATTTCTTTCGCATGGTGGGGAACATCAGATCGCAATATTGCCACCTATGCGGCAATTGATCTATTTGAACAAAAATATCCACAATATAAAGTAGAAGGTGAGCAATCTCCTTGGAGTGGATATCAACAAACACTTAATAATAGACTTAATCGTGGTACTGAAGCTGATATCTTTCAGGTGAATTATAACTGGATTTATTCAATGTATGGTATCGATTATTTTATGGATATCAATGAGTTAGGCTTAGATTTATCGAATTATCCTGCAAATGAACATGAACCACTCACAGTTAATGGTAAGGTTTTAGGGTTATCCGTTTCTGAAACTGGCTATATATTCTATTTAAATAAAAAAATTTACGAGGATGCTGGTGTGATGACCATCCCAAGAACTTGGGATGAATTGATGACAGCTGGAGAAGCTATCAGTGCATTTGCTCCTGGTCATTTTGCATTAGGAAGATTAGATGCTCAACAAATCGCTATGCTGATGTTTAGCTATCTTGCACAAACAACAGGAAAGAATGTCATCAACAATCAGAATCAATTTAATTTTACACAAGCAGAATTAGAAAGTGGATTTGCATTTATCAATGACTTAAGAAGTACTGGTGTTTTAATCCCATCTAATGCAATAGATACACATATCGATGGACCAACCAATCCTAATTGGACTTCACAAAAATATGGTGGTGTCATGCAGTGGAACACGGCCATATCAGAATATCAAAACACATTACCTGATAGCCAAACCAATTTAGTGATGGCTGGGATGTTCCAACAAGAAGTTGGTGAACAACTTGGTATGTATAAAAAAGTTTCTATGGCTTATGCAGTAAGCAAACGTGCAGAAACATCTGAAGCCAAAAAAGAAGCAGTCAAGACTTTCTTAGAATTTATGACAACAGATCCTGAAGCTGTTGCTATTTTAGGTGTTGATCGAGGCGTATCTAATAATACAATCACTCAAAACATATTGAAAGACGTTACAACCACAAATTATCAAGCATCACTAGAGTGGCAAGGACATGATATTGTTCAATCATATTTTAATCATCAGTTGACTTTGAGTCAAAATCTATATATACACCCTTATTATGAACATGCTACATTTAGAGCAATCTATGAATCTCCAATTGAAAGCTTTTTATTAGGGAATGTTACAGCAAGAGTTGCTGCACAAAATATTATTTCAAGATTTAATACAGAACTCGAAAGAGTGATGGAAGGATAAACTATGGTTGGTGAGAAGAAATGGGTCCCCTATGCATTGCTCATGCCTTGGATCATAGGGTTCTTGGTTTTTAAACTTTATCCATTTATTAACTCATTTGTCATGAGCCTTTTTCAAACTGCTGGTAGACGATCTACTTTTGTTGGTCTTGATAATTACAAATTATTATTTGATTCAGAGACTTATATCGGAGAAATGTTTCAAAATTCTCTCAAGGTCAGTTTCACTTATGTATTTGTTACTGTTCCATTAATCCTTATTGTTTCTTTACTTATAGCATATGTGTTATCTCAAAAGATAAAAGGTGTTGGATTCTTTAGAACAGGCTTCTATATGCCAACAGTCTTAGGAGCAAACATCGCTATTATCATTTTATGGAGACACATTTTTGAATATAATGGTTTAATCAATCAAGGACTTGGATTATTAGGTGTAGAACCCATCAGTTGGTTGGGAACAGCTGCTGGAGCGATGTCTAGCATTGTTGCTCTGAGAGTTTGGCAATTTGGATCGACCATGCTCATCTTCTTAAATGCGCTTAAAAATGTTCCTGAAACACTTTATGAAGCAGCTACCATTGATGGAGCAAGCAGAACTAAGCAATTTTTCTCAATTACAATTCCAATGATCACTCCTATCATTTTGTTTAATGCTGTCATGAGACTTGTAGAAACCTTTCAGGTATTCAATGGACCAATGCTTATTACTAATGGTGGCCCATCAAACTCAACTCGAGTGATTAATCTATTAATTTATGAAACCGCATTTGCTGGAGGAGATTTAAATTTAGGTAGTGCCATGTCATGGATCTTATTTTTGATCATTATGATATTTACAATATTAATCTTTAGGAGCTCAAGATATTGGGTTCACTATCAGGACTGAGGTGAACTATATGACAGATGCTCAATTAACGATTAGAAGATCAAAACTAAAAAAGAATTTAAGACAATCACTTAAGTATGTCATTATCATTTCAGCAACTTTTGTTATGCTTTATCCATTGCTATGGATTGTAGGGGCTTCCTTTAATTTAGGAGCTAAAGAATCATTCTGGTTTTGGCCAGAAGCCTTCACCTTAATAGGTTGGAAAGATGCTTTTACTGCCCCTGGTTGGGGAAGTGTTGAAGGATACACACTATTTAGGGCTTTATGGAATACGATGCAATATGTACTTCCTCATGTGATATTTGGAACATTTACGACCTTACTGACTGCATATGTCATTACTAGAATGCGCTTTAAGGGAAAGAAAATTGTCTTTGCATTAATCATAGGAACACTTTTAATGCCAAATACTATATTTAGAATTCCAATGTATGCATTTTGGACAAGTAGTGCAATAGCACCTATTTGGGAAGGTTCAACCGCACCATTTATGCCTTATTTTCCACTTTGGGCTGGATCAGTCTTTGCAGTGAACTCATTTTCCATCTTTATGTTCATTCAATTCTTTAGATCCATTCCAAGAGATTTGGATGAAGCAGCATATATGGATGGAGCAAATAAGTTCCAGGTTTTATTTCAAGTATTAATGCCTATTTTAAAACCAATCGTTATCACGGTTGCTCTCTTAATGTTTATAGCTCAATTTAATGATTACCAGGGACCATTGATTTATAAGGGTGCTGTATCAACATACCCATTAAGTTTGGTATTACCATCCTTAGGATTAGATTCAACAAATACTTATGCACACATATATGCAAGATCAATTGTCTCGGTTTCAGTTTTAATTCTCGTGTTCTTTGGAGCACAAAAATATTTTGTCGGTAATGATACCGATTCAGCAATCAAAGGATAGAAAGAGGTTGATATGATGAAAAAGAAATTTCTTATTTTAATAGCTTTGATGTCATTAATTCTTTTTGGATGTACAAATCAAGAGGATCCAGAAGATATCATCATTGAGGACTATATATGCAAAGATACGCCTTTAGCTGAAGGTTGTTATATACCTTCAGATGACTTAAATCATATTTCTCCAATTCCTTTAGAGTACACAATTGAAGAAGATTTTGAAAGTGACAGAGTGGGTCAAATGCCACAAAACTGGTTACTCTATAAGAATGAAGAGTATCAAATCAATGGCGTAATAGCTATGGTTGCTGAGGCTGAAGGAAATCGCTATGTGAAGATGTATTCAGATGGTCTTAAAGCTCCAGCATATCCTCAATCAGCTCCCACACCTACTTTTATCTTTACTTCTAAATTCAATTTAGATATTGACAGAAAAGGGATTGCCTATGGTAGCGTGATGATACCTAGTGATGTGACATCAAATGTTATCAGTTTGGGTGTTGCAACAGGTGCGGTCAATACAATATCAGTTGTCATTGATACTGATTTGAAAGTATCTGTTAAGGTTGGTGGACCATTTTTCTATTATTCTGGATCTGGTGATGGTGGGGACACCTATGTGACAAGTCACACTTTACTTCATGATGAATGGTACAAATTTAAATTTGAATGGGATGCAGCAGCTAACTTGATTAAAGCATTTATTATTCTTAATGATATTGAAACTGAATTATTTAGTGGGCAATTTCATATATCATCAAGATATAATGCAGAATCAACTGGTGCTATATTAGTTCCAAATGTCTTTAAAGTCACAATGCCTAGATATATGTCTGGATGGGCTTATCTTGATGATGTCATCATTGAAAGGAAGGGTGAATAAGATGAAAAAAATAATGATTCTATTTTTTATTCTGTTATCAGCTGTTCTTTCTCTTTCAAGTTTCAGGGTTCAAGCAGCTACAGAGATTGTTTATACAGAAAGTGATTATGATCGATTGCATGCTGTGATAGAGCATGTGGATAATGTCTTGAAGTACGGACATGAATATAATACTGAAACCTTATTACTTCCTGATGCCATCAACACCTTGACAGGTGACCCAGCCAAGTGGACATTTCCTAACCGGGCACAGGTACCATACTCGGATATAGCAAATCAACAAAATTTCTTTAGAACACTTGTTGCTTTATCAAAAGTAACAGATGATCCAAAATATAGAAATGAAGCTGTATCTATTTTGGGTGAGTTTATGTCAAATTATCAGAATCCCAATGGATTATTTTATTGGGGTGGTCATCGTACCATCAACTTAGACACACTTGAAGTTCAGTCAACAGAAGGTCCAAATGGACCACATGAATTAAAGAATATGATGCCATTTTATGAATTGATGCTCGAAGTGAATGAAGAAGCAACCTTAAGATTCATGAGACAATTATGGACTGCTCATTTCTATTTTGATACCACAGATATGAATCGTCACGGTAGTTATAGTAGTGCATACGATGTCAATGTCTTTGGTCAGACAATTCCCGAAGATGTCATTTTAATGGATGAAAATGGATTACCAATCATTCCTGATAATTCACCAGGTTTGTTGCCATTTGTTAATGCAGCAACCGATTTAGCTTATGCAGCATTTACATTGTCAGATTATACATATGATTCAGTACCTGCACAGTGGGCTGAATATTTGATGAGACAATATTATCTTGCATCGCATCCCATCACTGGAATGACTGTGTATCAATTTAAATCAACACTTGTGACTAAATCTCCAATTGAATGTGCAGATCCTGCATACACGAATTCAGGATGTGGAGACCGTGTTGCTAGACAATTTAGAGATTTTGGATCCATAGCAAGAGAATCAAATGTTGCTTGGAAGAACACACAAGCAATCTATGTAGATAATATTTTAATGCTTCTAGAAGCTGCTTCAAAATATGGTGTTGATTATTTTGTTGATTGGGCAAGACAATACCTAGAAGGATACTTAGAATATGCATATATTCGTATTGATGGAACTAATAAGATTATTCCAATGTTTATCGATGGGACAACAACCTATGGTTATGTTGTACCTGAAGTAGGTTATTTTGGACCATCCAATATGAGACTTGATTATGTTGATTTACCTACCAGTTATTTATTACCAATATTAAGAACAATCCTACAAACTGAAAATGATACTGATAAAGAAAAACTTTGGGGTTACTTTAGAGATATTGTCTATACATTTGGCTTAGGAGACATAGGTACTCTTGGAGGTGCAAAGCCCAATCTTAATATTGATACATCAGTAAGTGATCCATTTGCCTTAATGGCTATGGTAGAACTCTATGATGATACGAAGAACCCAGCTTATCTCGATGTAGCAAGAACCATTGGTGATAACATCGTTAGAGAAAAATTCTTTAGAGGATTCTTTGTTCAAAGTGAGATTATGTTATACAGTAGACTCGATCAACCAGATACACTTGCATTACTTACTTTGGATGCAGTCTTAAGAGGGATTAGCCTAGATGAAATGCCATTCTATCTTGCAGACTCAGGTTATGTCCATGGATATTTGCTTGCTGATGATGGTGTAACTGAAGATAGAAGCTATACACAAACAGTTATTTACACCAAGACTATATATGATTGGGAGTGATATCATGAAAAAAATATTGATTGTATTTACGATGATGATGTTCCTACTTAATTTAATGGGATGTGAAAAAGATAACATAGAAGAACCAATTGAAGATGATATATATCAACTTTTAATTGATGCAGAAGATCTATCAGGTATTGCAGAAAAGACAAAAGTTTTAATAACAACAGATGGCAGTCTGGGATTACCTACAAGTTATCAAGGTGTTGTGATTAGCTATCATTCGAGAAATTCAGAGATTATCTCAGATGATGGTGTTGTCACAAGACCTAACTCTTGCTGGATTGAAAGTCGAGACCAACAAGGCACTGATAACGATGAATTTGATCATTTAAATGATAATTGGCCAGTCATAGTGGATGTGACATTTACATTAGAAGGACAAACAAGAACGGCTAAGCTAGTATTTGTAGTAGCTCCACGTGAGGGGTTCACGTGTGATAAATATTTAGGATGAGAGGGAGAAAAAAATGAGAAAAATATCTAGTATTTTAATTGCCCTGCTTTTCGTCTTGATTCTTATAGGATGCGGTAAAACAACATTTACTGTAACTTTTGAATCAAATGGTGGATCTGCAGTGCAAGCAATTGAAGAAGTCATAGAGGGAACAGTGATTGACGAACCAATCGCTCCAACAAAATCAGGATTTGATTTTGCTGGTTGGTTTAAGGAAAGTACTTTGACAAATGCGTGGGATTTTGAAGAAGATATAGTAACTACAGATATCACTTTATACGCAAAATGGACTGATACTCTACCAACTGATCAGGAACTTGTTGATGCTGCTTATGCATGGTTGAATTTAGGAGATTTGAGTAATTTAACCAATAGTTCAGCAAGAATCATTATGCCTGTGAGTAAAGATGATGTTTCAATTTCATGGCAAATTGATAAACCAGAATATATTGCAGTCAATGGATTAATTACACAGCCTTCTTTTGAAGATGGTGATCAAACCGTTACTTTGACAGCAACCTTGACACTTGGTACTGTAAACAGAACAAAAGTATTTACAGCTACCGTTGTAGCTCTACCAAGTGTTGAAGAAACAGAACCTTTGATCTATGAAACATTTGAAGATTATGCTGATGGCAACATTGTGACACAAAGTGGATTATGGGGACCAGTCAGTGGTAAATCAGGTAATTCAGAATTTACAGTTGTCAGCACAATATCAGGTATGTCTATCCCTGAAGAATCTAAAGCATTAAAGATTCAAGCGCTTCTTGAACTTCAAATAGAAGCACCTATTGTTCATTCGTATGATTTGGTTGTTATTGAAGTTGATTTGATGCAAACAGCCTCAAGTAATGGTTCTTCAATTAACATTCAATCATCATCTAGTAGTCCAGTTGTGGGATTTGGATTAGATGGTGCTGGATTATTCTATCGTACGGATAATGGTTCATTAATAACAACACCAATTGAAATAAACACATGGTATACATTAAGAGTTGAAATCAACTTAGCAAATAAGACAATTGAAGCTTTCTATTATGCTGATGGTCAATTGATGTCATTGACTCCAGGACCAGTGACATATTTAGGAACAACTTCACTGCAAAGCTTATTCATTCGTAGTGGTAGTAGTACGACAACAACATTAAGAGAGCCAGCTTATATAACAAATATCGTAGCAAATAGAATTGAAGCATTACCTAGACCTGAAGAAGTGGTTAAACTAGGTGATGTAACAGGTATCACACCTACAATCAATGTTGAACTTGGAACTACATTTACACCTGAAGTTCCAATGATTTATAATTTCTATGGAAGTCAAAGACTTCTTATTGAAGATACTGAATACACGCTTGTTGTGACAAATCCAGTTGATGTGAATACAGTTGGTGATTACGTTGTAAGCTATGTTTTCACTAATGTAGACAATTCTAGTGATATTGTTACAGTTACACAAGATGTTACAGTTTATTCACCAGCAGAGCCTAATGAAATCACTGCTGTAGAATCAACAATTGTTGGATACCTAGAACACATGACAACAGTTACTTTAACTGCAGTTCAACCAGAAGGCACACTATATTATCTACTAAACAACAGTGCGACTGCAAATGCTGAGGAAATCAAACTAGGTTCTTCTTTAGAAATCACAAGTAGTTCAGTGGTTTTAACTAATCTCAATGCAGAAGATTTATCATACATTCATTTTGTTATTGTCAATAATGGCGATAGCAATATTTGGTCACATGAATTAGTTAATGAAGTTGTTATTGAATTATCAACAAGAGAAGCATTTTATGCAGTATTAAATCCTGCAACAGAAGATCCTGATTCAACATTAACATATGCTTTAGTTGCTGATCTTGATTTTACAGGATTTACATGGACAGATTCAGGAAGATCATTTAAAGGTGTTTTCTATGGTAACTCACATACAATTTCAAATATTACAATTAATGCTGTCAATGGTTATGGTGGGATTTTTGCAAGAGCAAATGGGGCTACCATTAGAGACTTAATTGTTGATAACGCAAACATTACTACAACAGCTAGAGCAGGTATATTAGTTGGACGTGTAGAAAATAATGCAACTACCATTAAAAATATTGTCATCATGAATTCATCAGTATCTGGGGCAGATTCCAATGGTGTTGGTGGTTTAATCGGTCTCGTGTCAAAGGATACGACGATTGAAAATATCGCAATCATTGACTCAACAGTTACCTCAGTTGGTCAAAAGAATGTTGGTGGTGTGGTAGGACGTGTTGATGGTGGTGCGCTTATTGCTAGTGACATTTATGTTCGTGGTATCACTGTGACATCAACTGTTGCAGGAGAAACGACTCTAGATGTTGGTGCTGGTGCATTTGTTGGCTACGTTAGAGATAGTGTTGCTAGTGTTGTAACAGCAAATCGTATCGTAATTATAGAAAGTGATGTCAATGCGATTGTTGGCGGTGCATTAATCGGATACATCAGATTTGCAGGATCTGCAACAGTTCAAAACGCTTATGTAGAAGTTGCATTTACTAATGCAGCAATTAATGCTGCAGGTTTAGTAGGTAGAGTTAATAATGAAACCGATAAGTTAGCTGAAACAACAATCTTTGGTTCACTAACCAATGCTGCTTCGCATGCTCAAACTCAAGATCTGACACATGTAGCTGTTCCTGATGGTAGTGCTTGGTGGAGTACAAACTTACCAGGATTTATTGATCATGCATTTTGGACTTTGGACACAAACAATATTTATGCTTTAAATCTATATTTAGTTTCAAGCAAGCCTTTTGTTGAAGTCACTGCATCCTATAACATCACTGTTGATGATGAAATACTTCAAATCAGACAAGATAATGTGTTTACACATGAGGCACCTGTTGTGCCTGGATACAACTTCACAGGATGGTACATGGACGAATTACTTACAACGCCACTTACTTTAGGATATGTCGTTACAGTCCCTGTAACGCTTTATGGTAAGTATGAAACAGTACCAGCAAGCACAGTAAGCTTTACAACCGGTGTTGATGGCTTACTTGTAGATAATCAATTAATAAATTATGGTGAATTAGCAACAGCTCCTGTTGTTGCTGATCAAATGATTGAATCAGTTATGAAAGAAGTGACAGGTTGGACGTTAAACGATGTTGCCTTTGACTTTTCAACACCAATTAGTGAAGATATTAATTTAGTTGCAGTATGGACTACAAAGACATATGAAGTTACATTTAATGGTGTGGATCCTGTAACTATAAGCTATGGTGAATTGGTCTCAATACCAACTGATCCAGTTAATCTTTTTGCTGAACTAACCTTTAATGTATGGACGCTTAATGATGTAACTTATGATTTCAATACACCAGTAACTGCTGATATCAATCTAGTTGCTACATTTAATGACCCAGTTGGTACTATTTCTATTGATAGTGTTGAAGAGTTTTACTACATGGCAACACATAACTATAGCTATGATTTTGAATTATCTGTAGATTTAGATTTCACAAGTTTTACATGGGATAGCAATGGTGGCAATTTCACAGGTACATTTGATGGACAAAACCATACCTTAACAGGTATTAACATGAGTGTTGGCGATCGTGCAGGTATCTTTACATACTTTAGTGGTACATTTGAAAATGTCGTGATAGAAGATGCTGTTGTTGTTTCCACAGGTAGAGCTGGTATTATTGCAGGTGAAATTGATGCTGAAACAGCAGTTGTAACCAATGTTCATTTCGTTAATGTTTCTGTAACTGGTGCAAGTGATAATGGAGTTGGTGCAATTGCTGGTGTGATTAAAGATGGGGCTGGTGGATTAACAGCATCTGTCATCAGTGTTATCAATTCATCGTTTACAAACAATAATAAGAATGTTGGAGCACTTGTAGGATATGTTAGAGGATCTGGAGCAACAACTATAACAGATGTTTATATTAAGAATGTAACTGTATTAGGTCAAGTAGACCAAGTTGGTGGAATCGCTGGTTATGTTAGAAATCCACTTAGCTTCTCATTATCTAATGTTGTTATGGATGGTGTTACTATTACACAAAATGGTAGTGGCGGATATGCTGCAAGTGTTGTTGGTAGAATCGACACATCAACAGTGATTGATATTCAAAATTTAATCGTAATCAATGACACAATAACAGCTGTCAAATATACCAATACAATTGTTGGTAGATATGATACGATTGCTGCAGCTTCATTTACAATGACCAATGTTTATTCTGGAACAACCGTATTTAACGTTCCAGCTGTTGGTCAAGCAGCATTAGCAATTATCGATCCACTCATATTGGATGCGACTTGGTTTGGAACCAATATGCCTACAATAACAACTCCGAATTGGGATTTGAGTTCTAATATACCTAAGTTGACCAATTCACCTTCAATTTCTTAAGTTTACAAGAATTAAATATAAAAAGGCTTAATTTTCTAGAAATAGAAATTAGGCCTTTTCTTTGTTTTTTTAGTCTTCATATCCATATGAATGTAATCAACTAATAAGATAATATAGTATTTGATTGATTGTATTTATTTCACACAGTTTTCTTTTTATAATGTCATTTTTGTGTTAAAATAACGTCATGAGGGTTGGGAACTATGAAATTTTTATTGCTTTACAATCCCGTCAGTGGACGGACAAGTTTTAAATCACATATACCACACATCCAGGATATATTTAATCATACAATGCATGAGCTTACAATCTATGAATCAAAGGCACCTAGAGACTTAGAGAAGGTGGCACATAAAGAATCTTCTGCATATGATGTTTTTTTAGTTGCAGGTGGAGATGGCACCATTAATGAAGTCGTTAATGGTATGATGAAGTCAAAAGTTAAACCTGTTTTAGGTGTTCTTCCTGGTGGTACAGCAAATGATATTGCAGCTATATTAGGTATCAATAAGAGCATTAGAAGATCTTTGAATTTATTTTTTAATGCAAAACCTGTCTTGATTGATGTCAATCAAATAAATAGTCAATATTTCATGTATACAGCATCATCTGGAATCTTATCACGGGTCAGTTATGATGTGTCAAGAAGACATATAAAAAAGTATGGATATTTAGCATATGTGATTGCAGCAATGAAAGACTTAGCATTAGATTATAAATATCCGATTAAAATAACGACACAAGATCAGAAGATATCATGTGAATGTGTCATGGTTTTGGGGTTATGCTCTAATCGAGTCGGTGGCATGAGACTCATTAATTTTTCGAATGCAAAATTAAACGATGGATTATTTGAACTTAGATTTTTTAAGAGAAGTAAGAAGATGTGGAGATTTAGATTCTTATCATCTTTGATCAGAGGTGGCAAGAGATTAGGTGAAGATCTTCATTTGGTTTCTAATCATTTTGTTATAGAAACTGATGATCAAGTAAGATGGAATGCTGATGGTGAATACGCTTGTAGTGGTAATATTGTCATTAAGACTCATAAGGAAGCTTTGAAAGTTTTCGCTAGCGATAGGACTGTAAAGAAATATCTATAGGTGCTGTGCCGAAATAGCTCAGGTGGTAGAGCAGCTGTCTCGTAATCAGCAGGTCGTAGGTTCGAGTCCTATTTTCGGCACCATTCCTACCCGCTTACTTTTGTATATAAATGTTTTAGTAGAGCCAAAAAGTCAACTTAAATGTTGACTTTTTTTACTGTATAAAAGGGGTGGATTTGACCAAAATCAATTTTTTCTTCTGTTAGGGTACAGAACTTCTAGGGGTGACATCAAAAATGTGATAACGACTCCGTGTGTTTCTTTCTTCTTGAATATATCGAATTAACGAGTCTATAAAGCCTAAAAGTCAATATGTGGTTTATGTTTGTAATTAGATCAGCATCAGCGCTCTACAAAATCCAATAAAAACTATGGATCCTTGGAACTTCTTGATGTTTTGAGTAGTAAACGATAAAATTCAGGGATATGGATATCTAGGCATCTCCTAATCAAAAAAAACCTGTGTTTTCGTTGTGTTCGAATAGCAACTCAGTATCTAATTTGCACTAAAATATTAGTAGAGGTATTAGTGTAAAAACGTAATTCTATCTATTTTAATTTTATAAACTATGGACGTATTTTTTACGGATTATAAAAATAATTAAAATTGTATGATAGAATCATATCATCATTAGTCTACATTTTTTCGTAAAATAAGTTTAACTTCAAATGGAGGATATTCTGATGAATGATATTATTTTAATTGGACCCGTTGGTGTTGGTAAAACAACAATAGGAAAGTTGCTTTCAAAAAGATTACACATTCCACAAATTAGTCTAGATAAAAAAAGATGGCACATTTATAAAGAAATAGGCTATGATAAAAAATATGCAAAAAAGTTATATAAACAAGAAGGGTTTCTCGGAGTATATAAATATTGGAAACCATTTGAAGCATATTCAGTCAAAAGAGTACTTGAACTTTACCCGAATCATATTCACGACTTTGGTGCAGGACAATCTGTTTATGAAGATAAAATATTATTTGATGATGTGTACACCTTACTAGAACCCTATAGAAATGTTATTCTATTATTGCCATCTAAAGATAAAGAGAAATCTCTAGATGTATTATTCAAAAGGAATTTAATGACGGATAATAAATTCGAATATAATTATTTATTTGTTAATAACCCTTCCAATGAAAAATTAGCAAAAATTATTGTTTATACTGATGGAAAAAGTCTTTCAGAAATATGTGATGAAATAATAAACAATATCATCGTGTAAAGAGAAATCCAGTTGATGCTAGTATCAATGCAGCTTAAATTACAATACTTTGAATGATCTAAAAATAGAAAATACTTAACAAAGTCAAAAAAACCCTCAAGTAAGTGAGTTAGTTTAGAGTTCTATTTTCGGCACCATTTCAACCCACGTACTTTTGTATAGAAATCGCTTATATGAAACAAAAAAACTAACATTCTTGTTAGTTTTTGTCATTAATGAGACTCTAGTTACATAAATAATCCAAATATAATACCCATACCTAAACCAAGAAAAGTACCTATCGCATATCCTATTGATCCACAAATAAGTCCTGGAACCGTTAAGGTATCATTTTTGAGTTGTTTGGTTATTGCTGGAACAAAGGCTGGACCATAAATCCCTGCTGTTGCTGTTACAATCATACATTCACTATCTATCTTTAAAAATCTTGCAAATACAATATGGAGCATGAATGAACCAACGGTTACACTACCATAGATAATGAGAAACTCCATAAAGTTATTGTTAATCAGTTTTGAAAAATCAATTGAAGAAGCTAATGCAAATGAGAAGACTAGTATGAGATAATGTCCTAAAATGTTTGTTCCTTCGGTCTCTCTTATCTTCTTGCTAAATGATCCGATGATACCAAAAATTGTAACTCCTATCAGCATGACTGGAACTAAGAAATCCAACATTCTACCTTCTTGTGCACCAAGAAGCACCCATATCAAGATACCGATACCAGCAGAAATAGCTGTCATACCAAAAGCAACAAGAAATGCTTGAAATAAACGTTTTGAGGTTTTGAAATCTCTGAAATTGAAATCTTCTGTATTCTTCATATCAGATTCAGCTTTAAGATATTGACTTTCTTTTTCAAAAGGGAGAATCTTGCTAATCAAAGGCTTAGCTAGAAGTAGTAGAAAAACATAGAAAAATGCTCCAATAATCATATCCGAGAGGTTTGATAATGTGATAAGGTTTTGTCTTGTAGTTTCTCCAGCTCGAGCTAAAAAGATATTTAATATAGCATTAAGATTTGGTGTGCCACCAGTGTATACACCGATGGTTGCAGCTGATAGTGCATCACCATGCGTTATGTATCTTCCATAAACAAAAAAGACGATTGCTGAAACAATTAGTACAGCGACTATGAGGGCTGCAAAAGATTTGATGACAGGCTTTGATAATTTTTTAGCTTCTTTTAAATTTGCTCCAAATAGCAATAATGGAATACCAATAGCAATTGCTGCATATGAACCAATTTCCCCAATATCACTATTGAGTTTAAAATTCACATTGAGTTGATTTAATCCAAAAATGAAACCTGCAACAACTAATCCTAAAAAATATGTGATACCAATAGTACCAAAGATTTTTGTTGGTTTGAAATCCTTAAAAAGAATAATTAAATAGGGAATAAGAAATATTAATAGTATATGTAATAGATTCTGTATCATTTGTTAATTTCCTTTCCATAAATGCGATAGATGTTCGCTATTTTGCCATCAAACATTGAAAATGTCGTAAGTGCTGAATCATTACTTTCCATAACTGTTCCAGCTTCAAATTCTTTAATACCCATGTTTTTAAACTCTTCATAAATCTTTTTATAGATATATCCAAGTAATCCTGTTTTCTGATATTGAGGGATGACATACTGCATCATACCTCTGACTTTAGTAATCTTTTTCTTGCCTAAAATCATTCTAATAGGTCTTATTTTTCCTTTAAGTTTTTTAAATACTTGATTGTAATCAAGCAAACAGAAGAAGAAACCAACCGGTCTTCTTGTATCATGTTCTCTAGCAATCATGATGATTCTTTTATCTAAAAACATGCGCATATTTTCAGCAACACTCTTAATCAGATCAATAGATGGTATCTCCTGGTATATGATTTCATGATCAGCAGCAGATAATATTTCATGTATATCTTTGATTTCTGAATCTACTTGATGCAAGTTGATATAATCAACATCAATTTTATATTTTCTTTCAAAGAATTGACTGAATCTTTCGAGTCTCTTCGCTCCATCCTCACTGTCTTCAGGTTTAATACTATAGGTATCTCTACTTTTTGAAAAACCATAAGTTTCTAGTAATTTTGGAATATACGATTTGTTATACGATGTGAAGATTACTGGATCACTTTCAAATCCTTGAACTAAAATCCCACGTCTATTATCTGGATCATAAGGTGTGAAACTACCTTCAGAGTATAAAACATCATGCTCCTTCATATCGTTTTCCATATAATCAAATAGTTCTTTTGTCACTTGATTTGAATCTATTGCATCAAAATAGGACCAGTAACATACTTTTTGATCTGATTTGGGATTATATGACATCTGATATAAAAGTCTGCCATGAATCTTGTTTTGGTCATCTAAAGACAATATGGCTGTATATGCCTTTTTCATCAAAACTTCATTTTTTAATTCTTTCGTGAGTATAGAAAAAAGAGGATAAATATAATGGGGATCATCATGATACAAATCCTTCACATAATAAATAAACCTCTTCAAATCTTGTTTGTTTTGAATTACCTTAATCATGATTACCTCCAGGTATGCTGACTTGAATGCTTGGAAACATTCATTGATTTATGATTTTAACATGATGTTGACTCATTTAGGAACTCATTGATTACTGAATATATTCTACTATAGTTTCAAGGCTTAGTCAAAAAAAGGATAATAAATGATTATAGCTTATAGATAAATGTCATGACCGAATAGGCAAAGGGATTGTTTTGTTAAAACAAACATGAGGCTCCTGAACATATTTATGTGTTACAATAAATCATATCAATGATAAAAAAAAGGAGTAAACCATATGCATCTACTCGAAGTACTTATCTTCGTATTATCTCTTGTTATGATTGGACTATTGATCACCAAAAAAAATATAAAGAATATCTATGTTCTATCTCTTCCAATCATAACTATTTTAGTCATTATATTACATTTCTTAATAGATGGAACAAGATGGCAAATGTATGCACTTTATATTGCAGTCATCATAATCATAGTCTTACTCTATCTTAAAATCTTTAAACAGGATCATATTAAGCAGTTCATAAAAAGAATCTTAATTGTTTTTTTATCATTGTTCATGTTTATATCACTACTTTCAGTCATTGTCTTCCCAATTTATGAAATACCTTCACCAACAGGAGATTATTTGATAGGTACAGAATCTTTTGTTATAGAAGATCAGAATCGATATGAGCTTTATAGCGATCAATCTAATGAATTTAGAAAGATAAAGATTCAAATCTGGTATCCAGCACAAATGGTAGAAGGTTACCAAAGAGCTCCTTGGTTAGAAGATGGTCAAGTTGTTGCTCGTGCATTAAGTAAAGATACAGGGCTACCATTCTTTGTTTTAGACCATGCAGCAAATATTATGTCAAATGCATATCACATGGCACCTATCAGCTTAGATTTAAATGAATATCCAGTCATTGTTATCTCTCATGGTTGGCGGGGATTTAGAAACCTTCACACTGACATGGCAGAAGAATTGGCAAGTCTTGGATATATCGTCATAGGTATTGATCATACTTATGGATCGGTTGCTACAGTATTTAGTGATGAAGATATTGCATATTTGAACTTAGATGCATTACCTCCAAGAGAAACAACACCTGACTTTATTGATTATGCGAATCAATTGGTTAACACATATGCTCTAGATATTTCTACAACACTGGATTATCTTGAAGAATTAAATGATGTGAGTAGCACTTCGAGATTCAGCGGGAAATTCGATCTTACTGAAATCGGACTATTAGGACATTCTACTGGTGGTGGAGCTGATGTAGCAATCGCTATAGATGATGATAGAATAGATGCTTTAATTGGATTAGATGCTTGGGTGGAACCAATCGATGATGAAGAAATTAATCAAGGATTAAGTATACCATCACTATTTTTGAGAAGTGGCTCTTGGGAAACAGGGTTGAATAATACCAATTTGTATGCATTAATTGAGAGCAGCACATATCCATCTGAGTTTTATCAAATAGATGGGACAACACATTATGATTTTGCAATGGTCTATATGTATTCGCCTTTAACAAGATACATCGGATTTACAGGAAGTGTTGAAAGCAGATATCTGAATACAATTTTAAAAAGTATGATCTCAGATTTTTTCAATGAAAACTTAAGAAACGATAGTAACAGTGAAATAGATGCTAATCAATGGGATGAAGTTAGAATGATTAACTTGCAATGAAAAATATATACGGAAATAGAAAAAGTAATTATAGTTTGAATATGCACTTTTAATTATGTTAAAATAGTCTCATTAAGGAGTTGATTTTATGTATCCGTATTTACTTCCAGAAATTTTCAACTATACAATTCCAATGTATGATTTACTCATCATGGTTGGTATCTCTCTCATGTTAGCTTATGTGATTCATCGGTTTGAGAAAAGAGATGGTTTTACCAGACAACAAACCAATCGGTTATTGATTTTAATCGTCATCAGTTTATTGGTAGCATTGATGTTCTCATTTCTATTAGATGGAATCTTTCACTCGATTCAAGAAGGTGAATGGACATTTGGATCTGTTAATTTCTTAGGCGCACTGATTGGTGGTTTTGCATCATTTCTTATCTTGATGAAATACTTTTATAAAGATGACAATAAAGACATGAGAAAAATAGCAAATACTGTCATTACAGGTGTGGTTCTTGCACATGCTGTTGGGCGTATTGGATGTTTTTGCGCTGGTTGTTGTTTTGGAGTGCCTACTGAATCATTTTTAGGAGTTATCTTTCCTCACGGACATGCGCATCTAGAATTTCCAGGTGAAGCTATATTTCCTACACAGCTATTCGAAGCAGGATTCTTATTTATTTTATTTATTTTACTCAATAAGGTTAATACCTTTAAGAATAAAGAAGTAGAAACATACCTTGTTGGGTATGGTCTATGGAGAATAGCAATTGAATTCATTCGTGGCGATGACCGTGGTGTTTTATTACCATTATTTTCTACCGAATATAATGTATTTCCAACACCTTCACAATTAATCAGTTTAGGTATGATTATTTTAGGTGCATATCTCATTTATCGACACAAATCTCAGATTAAGATTAGAAACAATTAAATCATCAATGATGTCATATTGACGTCATTTTTTTAAAAGAAGGTATCATGAGTAATAACAAATGGAACATGAGCAATCACACATTTCAATCGATTATCATTATATTGTTGCTTGTAGCAATGATTGTTTTTTCTGTTGTTGATTTTCATCTTTTTGAGAATATTAAAGATCAAAATATGATAACAAATTCGATTTTAAGACTACTTGGTGGGTTTGTCTTTATAATTATCATCACAGGTTTTGGTTACTCCAAGCTATTTAAGGCTTCTCATTTTTGGAAATCTCTAGTTATCATCATTCCAGCGCTGATTATCTCAATTAATAATTTTCCAATCATTGCATTTTTAGATGGAAGAGCAGTGTTGACTGAGCCAGTATATCGTGTTTATCTTTTCTTTATTGAATGCTTGACAACTGGATTTTTTGAAGAAATCATATTTAGAGGTATTATCCTTATATTTTTAGTGAACAAATTTGCCCATCTAAAAAATGGGTTATTACTATCAATTGTTATGTCATCTCTCTTTTTTGGATTGATTCATATATTTAACCTCTATAGTGGAGCATCAATCATAGATACCTTGATGCAAGTAGGTTATTCATTTCTAGTAGGTATGATGTGGGCAGTCATGTTTTTGAAAACCAAGAATATTTGGCTCGTTATGATATTACATGCAACATTTAATTTTTTCGGTCAGGTGATGTTCTATCTAGGAAACGTAGATGGAAGATATGATATTTATACAATTGTTTTAACCATAGTGTTAGCTATTATGGTTTCTTTGTATGTGATTAAGCAATACAATCAAATAAATTCATCTGATACAATGCCTCGTGATATTGCATAAAACTATATGTTATATTTATATAAATTATGGTAAAATGAGTGCAATCAGTGAAAATTCATCATAGATTTATACGGGGAAGTGAATAACATGAGACGAAGCATATTGATCTTACTAGCTTTATTTTTAAGCATATCTCTCATAGGTTGTAAGAGCGATTCCATAAAGGAAATCGATTCAATTAGTGTTGATACAAATACTTTAAAAGAAGCTTATGAGTCTGGAAATTTCTCAATTGAAGAGATTGAGATTTTTGTGTATTATCTACATGGATCATTTGAAAAAATAGGTTTAACCGAAGATATGATTAGCGCAAGTGATTTGGAAAAACTTAATGATCTTGGTGATCATACGATTACTATTACATATAATGGTAAAGAAACAACTTTGACAATCAGATTGACCAAGTCTTTGTTCATCAATAACAATCTAACGATGGCTTTGTGGCGAATCTTCAATATAGGACAAGAAATTGGCGTTCTTCCTGAAACAGCAGTCTATGATGAATGGCTAGAAGAAGTAACAGGAACAAGTACTATTCCAGATGCTCTTGGTCAAAAAATTGTTTTGAGAACGACTAAAGACTATATTCAATGGCAATATCCAGAAGATTCATCATGGACCAATTTGCTTAATTTAACAAACTTAACTGGAAACGAAGATCATACTGGTTTATCAGCTTATGATACATATCTCTTATATAATCCTTCATATACAGGAAGTCTTTCAGAATGGGTGCAAACTCTTGTCAATGGGGACTTAACAATTAATGTTCCTGATCAAGTACTTGCAAACTATTTAGATGGTGTTGATTTATCTCAATTGAGTGGTGAGAATAAAGCTATAATTTATGCTGCACTTGAAAGATATTTGCTTGAAAATGTATATGGTGGTGTTCCACTTTATACTAAAGGAAATAAAATAATATATTCTGAAAGAACACAATTGTTCAGTCCGGAATATAATGGTGTTCTAGGATTTGGTGATAAGTTTTCACAATTCACAGAAGATGATTCTAACGTCTTAATGCATGGTAACACTTACGGCAATGTAGGCGAATATACATGGAGAGCATCATTCAATACAGACCCAACAAGTCTAAACCCATGGAATGCTGATGATTCAAATACAGAAATATTTACTGATTTATTTAGTGGAGCTTTATTTGACTTCTATTTTGACAGCTCCAAAACTGGGTTTGAAATTTTACCAAGTTTGGCAAAATCAGAACCAATTCCAATTAATCCTGTAATTATCAATGGTAAGGTTTATGCTAAAGTATGGCAAATTGAATTAAAAGATGATCTTCATTGGGCATTTCATCCAGATACTGATACTTCAGTACTTCCATCTGGATATGCTGATTTAGATGCTTCTGACTATTTATGGACTTGGCAGTATGCTTTAGATCATGACTGGTTTAGAGCTAAATCTGGTGGGGGAGATTTTGTGAGTCAAGGCATTAAGAATGCCTATGAATACTTAGAAGGTACTGCGAATTGGAATCAAGTCGGCCTTCGTTTGGCTGATGGCAAGACAAATACTATAGAACTGGAATATACAAATCAGAAGAGTGCTTTTGATGTTAAGTACAGTTTTGCTGGATCTGTTTTGACCCCAATCAATCAAGAATTATTTGAAGCACTTGGACAAGATTACGGGTTAACTCCAGCTGATGTTGCTTCAAGCGGTGTTTACGTATTTGAAACTTGGGAACCAGACGAAACATTAACGTTTTCAAAAAATGAATTACATCCCGATAGCGAAATGTATCATTATACGGGATATCAATATCGATTTATACAAGGAGCAGACAATATTTTTGCAGAGTTTATAGCTGGAAGACTAGATAGCAGTGCTGTTCCTGCTTCTGAAACATTAAATTATGCTGATGATCCCCGGGTTAAAAATGCAACAGATTATACGACTTGGAGATTGATGATTAATGGGTTTGGTACAGAAAATGCAAGAGACGCATATATTGAAGCTCATCCTGATGTTGATATTAGTAGCACATTTGTTCCAGAACCAATTCTACAATATCTTCCTATGCGTCAAGCTTTATATTATGGATTTGATAGATATTACGCAGCTATTGATTTAGTTAAAACATACATACCAGCACATACATTGTTAACCTCAACTTACTTTATAGATATTGAGTCAGGGCTATCTGTTAGAAGTACTGATGCTGGTCAAGCTATCTTTGAAGATTTTGGTGGAGGAACAAACGGTTATGATTCTGATGCTGCCCTAGATTTATTCAAGGATGCAGTAGCTGCAGGTATTGCTGATGGATTCTATACTGCTGGTACTGCACAAGCTTATACTGAAATTGAATTAGTATTAACTTATGCATCAAGTGGTAATCTATCAGTGCAAACAATGGTTGAAAACATCAAAGAACAGTACGAAGCATTATTTGTTGATGATGTTCATTTTGTTAAGGTCTTAATTACTGTTAATGATGTTGCATTTCCTGATAACTATTATGACTACATGATGGTTGCTAACACAGACTTAGGTCTTGGTGGTATTAGCATGAGTTTTAATTTAAATCATCTTGATGATTATTGCGACGATAATCGCAGTGGTTTTACCCTTAACTGGGGCATTGACACGCATAGTGTTAACATTCCTATAATATATAAAGATGTCAATGGCCGAACAGTCAATGAATTATGGTCATATAATGCTTTAGTCTCCGCACTTTATCATAAAGCGTTTATTAAGGATGGTCAGACAGTAGATATTTGGTTTGGAATGGATGGTTCGATTGACAATTACTTAAAAACTTTTGATGAAATCCTCGAGACATCAAGAGATGGTCGTTCATTGGCAGAAATTATTTTAGGTGATACCTTAGAAAATATAGCACTTGATGAAGGCTTTGATGATTTAAATGCTTTGATTGTTCAAACAGAAAGTGGTAAGAATTACTTAATGATCGTTTCCTTTCAAAATAATCTTTATAGGATGTATCGCCAAACACAATTATATGAAACAGCTGACGAAGCAATTTTAGGGCATTCTGGATATGATTTAATTTCTCCAGCCGTATTATTAATAACAGATATAGAAATTGCTGCAAATGCCTATATTAATGGTGAAGATTTTTCTACTAGAGCTGAAATTGCAGAATACACAGATGCACCACTAGAATATGCTGAAATCTATGCAACAAATTGGGATGGTTGGTCAGATGCATATGTTTTACTTCATATTGATGATTACTATATTGGATGGTATTGGTTATAAAATATATTAGGAGATTATGATGTTAGAAAGTAAAAGATTGATTTATGATTTTTGGACAGAAAATGAATATGAAGAGTTAAAAGATATTTTAGGAAATCCTGCTGTTTGTGAATTTCTTCCAGGCAACAAACAAAAATCAGATGAAGAATTACAAAAATGGTTAAACTTCTATGTCAAATCTAATGGTGATGCCTATGGAAATAGAATCTATAAAGTCATTTTAAAGGATACCCAAGAAGTTGTTGGCTATGGTGGATTTTGTTATGTCAAAGAGTTTGACAAAATCGAAATCATGTATGGCTTTAAAGAAGAAGCTTGGGGAAAAGGGTTTGCGACAGAAGTTGGGCTTCATCTCAAGACTTTGGCAAAAGAACTCAACTATGATTTTTTAATTGCACTTGCTGATATTCATAATGAAGGTAGCAATAAAGTCTTAGAAAAAATAGGTTATATTAAAATCAAGCAAATTCATTTATGGGGTTTAGATTTATTTTATTATGAAATGAATATTTAATTTAACAACAATAAATCTTTGAGGGGTAAGATGAAAAAATTACTTTTTGCAATAAGCATAGTCATCGTATTATTTCTATATGGTTGTGATGATCAGCAACCACTTGAAATAGACAAAATCTATTATAACGATTCTGAATATATTAAAATCAATGAAGGTATAGAAACTGACTATATTTTGGGCGATCAGACACCCAATATAGAAAGCTTTTTTTCATTCTATTATGTTGAAGATATCGAAACATATGAAATCATATCTGATATTGAAACAGGCAAAGAAGTATTTGATACAATAGGTACTTTTCTTGTAACATGTACAACAACACTGACTAATGGTCATAAATTTGATACTACTGTAGAGCTTATCGTTAATCCATTACCAACGATTTATGATTATATGATGATCAACACAAGTTTACAAAGAAATTTCATGATTGGTGATGATGTACCAGATTTTTATGACTATGTTACCATATTGAATGAGGATCGAATTCAAAGATTTGAAATTATATCGCCTATTGAATCAGCTCAGTTTGATACATATGGTCATTTTGATATTAGTATTGAAATAACAACAATAGAAGGTTATCAGTTTGCTAAAAGTTATCAGTTTTATGTTGATGATGGGTTTAATTTTGTAAATGGATGGATAGAAAGATTCCAGAGCCAATTGGATATTCTAGGCAATGGAGAAAAAAGCTATGACTCATATAATGAGATTACTTATTATAATGGATCGATAGAACATAACTATATATATAATGGGAAATATAGAGCAAGATTAGAAAATTACTACGGATTGTTGCTCATGCAATCTGAGTATATTTTTGATGATTTTCACGAAACAGCTGAGATATATGCATATGTCAATCACGATCAAATCATTTTCTATGAAAACTCTTATAATACTGATTATAACTGGTTGACAACTGAGTTTACTTGGGAAGAATACTTTGACTCTATCTATATTTATGGTGATGTTGAGGTTGTTGATTTATTAACAGGTGTCGAAAGGCCAAAGACGGTTGTAGAACTTGATGATACGTATATAATTGGAATTCCTGTAAGCGAAGAAAATTTTTCATTTAACATTGCACTAGAGATTATCGATGCTATGATTATATTTGGGTTATATGATGGAACCAATGATGAAATATTTACTGAGATGATGGACAATATTGATTTAATTCAGTTAACTGTTGAACTAACAAAAGAAAATTTTTATTTACGCTCCATAGAACTGGATTATACAGAGTTATTAAATCATCTCATTTCAAATAATTCAGATATTATTAATCTTTCAACAGGCTATAAATACTTTAGTAAAGCAATTTACAGGGAAGACAATTTTCATAATAATCAGATACTAGAAATTAACGATGAAGTTTATTTTGGAGATATTACTGATACAACATATCATATAAACATATATAACTATATTGATCTACATGCTGTAAGAGATGAAGAAAATAAAATGATTTATCAAGTTGTAAGAGGTACAAATCAATTAGAAGCTCTTAATTATGAATCTTTCGAATATAGAAGAATCACACTTGATAACACAATAAATCGAATCAAAATGTTTGATGATAAACTATTTGTTTTGCACCAATCACAAGACGCATCAACTGATTATTTGATTAGGGGAACTAGTGATATTGTCGTTATTGATAAAAATACACTTGAAATTATAAATACGGTTGTAGTAGATTATAGAGTTCAAGATTTCTACTTTGATGGAGATCATACTATTTATGTCTATAACGAGACAACTTATGAATTTGCATTCGCTTCTTATGATTTAATTACTGGAGAAAAAATCAATGAATACAGGGTTTTAAAAGTAAGATCAAGTCCAATTTACTTACAAGATGAGAATATGATTGTTTTTGGCGAAGATATCGATGCTAACTCTAGTATGATCAGATATATTAGTCTTGATAATGGCTTGATTTCTGATAAAGTCGATATCTTACAAGTAACCGATTTGTTTTCACTCAAATATGTAGGAGATCACTATTTTATTGTAACAAATGATGACAAAGAATGGCAGATACTAGAAATACATGGTGTCGATGCTGTAGAGAAAACCGAAATGGTGAACTCTATTCCATCTACATACTTAATCAATACTGAACTTGATTTGATCATTTCAAGAGATAGAAATTCAATTGTTGCACGTGATTTTGATTTAAACATTATTTGGGCAATTAATAATCCAATTGATAAGAGTAATTTTATCTTTGAAGATGGTTATATAAAATGGAATGTCTTTAATGATAGTTACTATGATACTGATGCTTCAGCTACGAATACTGTGGTTGTTTATACACCAATCAATAGTCGATATAATACAGATTTTCCACCATATAGCATTGAAGATTATGAGTATACGCTTGTTGAAGGTACTGTTGACTTAACGACACCAGGAACATACACACAAACATTTACTTATCATTTACCTCATGAAGATGAGACTTTCATTGTGGTTTGCACTTATGTTGTCTATGAGAAGGTTCTTATAGATTAACATGATAAGTAACTATTGAAAGAAAGAAGATGATCATTATGAAAAGACATCTTTGTTTATTGATCTATTTGTCTTTACTAATAACGCTTTTTTCTGCATGCACTCCAAATAACAATACCGAAATCATTCATGACAACAGCAAGTATACAAGTTCTACCTTATTTGAAGATATGGAACATAACAATTACGTGGTAAAACTGGGAATTAATGTAGATAATGAGTCATATAACGTTCAGTTAACTGAATTCAATCAAACAATCAATCTACCTCATGGCGCACCAATTTTTAATATTTACACAGTTAGAAATCCTTATACACTGGAGTATGGATACATTTATGAGATTCATAATAGCCAAGCACTAGAGGCTTTCTTTCAGAATAGATGTGAATTTAGTATGTCACATGACGAAATTACATTTATCTATGAAATTGATTATTACGTTTTAGAAATGTATCACAGCGCACAATCTGATTTTGTAAATATTTTAGAAAACCATGAGTTTGAAGCGAATTATCAATATGATATGTTCTATTCTAATGAGATAGAGCATCATCCTTTCATAACAAATCTCTTGGATGGTGGTGCAGTCATTTTGGAGGATTACACGAATGATGACTTATATGAAAGAGGTATTTTCTCACGTTCACCAATTGATTTTAAATATATAGTATTAATCAGTTATCTTGAACAAGGCAATACAAAATATGTTTTGGTCATTGAAGCGAGAAATCGTCAAGATGCTTTAACTGGATATTACGAGCAAGGAGAGATTGTTGCTTTTCCAGGTAATGTTAACGAAATTTTTATTAGCTATCAAAACCTGATTATCATTATACATACTATGGAATGGTATGACTATTCACAACTAGAAGCATTAATGGAGGGTAAAGAGTATAAAACTTATGACATAAGTAATTATTGGCATAATTCAAGAGAACCTATTGATGGCTCTAGATTTGCTCGTTGGGAAAGATAATAAAAAGATACTCATATGAGTATCTTTATTTTCTATTTATGTGAAATCAAGATGCAATTAAAGATTTATTGATTAAGTAAATCCAAGATGTATTTTATTGCAGAAAAACTTATTAGGTTTCTCTCGTTTTCAATGAGCTTAACAGATTCCAAAGAATTCCCTAATAAGCCATGTTGTAAAAGTGAAGCCTTAAAACCTCTTTCAGTTGCACCATTTAAAGTAGCTAAGACACACGAGCTTGCTGATAATCCAGATATGATGACATAATCAACATCAAATGATTTTAAGGTTTCTTCAAGATTTGTTTTCCAAAAGCCATTTCCATATGCTTTAGTCATATAGATATCAGAATCTTTTTGTATGATTTCATCAGCAACCTTAAATCCTTCAGTTCCTTTTCCATCACCAGCAGTAGCATGCTGAATATGGATAACAGGACGCTTTGCATTCCTAAAATAACCACTGACTTCGTTAATATACATAGCAGCAGTTTTCAACTGATCTTTAAACATCGGTTCTTCAACATATTCTTTTTGAACATCAACGATTAGAAAAGCTACATTCATTATAATCACCTCTAGCTTCATTATATAATATTTTTTTCAGATTAATTATGAAAAAAAACAACACACTTCTAAATAAAAATGTTTTCATACTTAATGTATTTTCATATCTAAGGTATACATAGTATAATGAAAGTAACGAAACATTATTTTAATCGTAATGAATTATTTACAAAGGAGTTTTTAACATGGAAGCTGTATTAATTAAAGAAAACGTTTATTGGGTTGGTGCCATTGATTGGAATCTAAGAGATTTTCATGGTTATTCAACCAATCTAGGTGGAACATACAATGCATATTTGATCATTGATGAAAAAGTCACATTAATCGATAATGTATATGCACCTTTTGCTTTTGAGATGATTGCACGCATCAAATCAGTGATTGATCCATCCAAAATTGAGATTATTATTTCTAACCATAGTGAACCAGATCACAGTGGGAGTATTAGAGATATCTTAAAACTTGCACCTAATGCAAAAATATATGCATCAGGTCCTTCAGGTGTTCGTTCAATGATGGGTACATATCATAACATAGAAGTATTTCCTGTCAAAACAAGTGAAATCATTAATATTGGGAAAAGAGACCTTCAGTTTATTCAAACTCCTCTTGTTCATTGGCCAGATAACATGGTCACTTATAGTTCATATGATCAGATACTATTCAGTAATGATATGTTTGGGCAACACATCGCATCTTTTGAGAGATATGATGATAGCTTTCCACTCAGTCTTTTACTAGATGAACTAAAAAAATATTATGCTAATATTGTTTTACCTTATGGTGCACAAACACAAAAAGCATTGACTGCAGTCAAAAGTCTTGATATCAAACTGATTGCTCCTAGTCATGGACTAATTTGGAAAAAACATATTGATGCTGCATATGACTTGTATGAGAAGATGAGTACATATCACAAAGAAAATAAAGCAGTTGTCATCTATGATTCCATGTGGGGAAGTACAGAAAAAATGGCACTTGAGGTGGGTGAAACATTTGAAAAGGCTGGTATAAAAACTGTCGTCAGACATGTTAGAACCTCACCCGCGTCTGATTTAATTGTGGATCTTATGGATGCCAAATATATTGCTGTTGGTTCACCAACGCTTAATAATGGTATGATGCCATCCATAGCAAGTTTCTTTTGCTATATGAGAGGATTAAATCCAAGAAATTTGAGTTTCTTCGTTTTTGGTAGTTATGGTTGGAGTGGTCAAGGAACAGAATTCGCTGATAGGGATCTAGAAGCTATGGGGTACCATAGATTAATGAAACCTTTACGTATTTTATATGCACCAAAAGACGAACAATTGATACAGATGAAAGAAGTTATCTTGACTGTGTTAAACAAATTATAAAATATTGAATGATTAATTATATAGATTATTATAATTGATAGGAACTATCGTGATAGTTCCTTTTTTTCTATTAATACAATCGTTTGTTTAGTATTACATATAGAAAGTCTGTAATAATAGACGATGTACGTATTTTGCCTATTTGTGTAGATAAACTGTTGACTGAGCGGTATTTTTCAAGTATATTTATAAATGAAAGCGGTTACTTTTTATTTAGTAATAAATAAGCCTCTTAAATTGACTTTGGAGAATGACATGAAAAGAAAATTTGTATGGATATGTATAGGGTTGCTCATGAGCTTGAATTTTTTTGCGTGTCAAAAAGAGTTGACTAGTCAAGAAATAGAGGATATGTTGAATCTGGTTACTGACGAAATATCAGTCCCTACTCAAACAAGTACTAACATTAATTTGCCTGAAACGATTACCTATGGTGATTATGAAATTCAAATTGAGTGGACATCTAGTAATCAAACTTATTTGACTAATTCTGGTATTGTGTATCAGCCAGCGTTTTTAACAGGAAATCAGCTCATAACCTTGACTGCAACATTCACTTATTTGGACATATCGATTTCTGAGACATACGAAGTTAATGTTTTATCAATCTCAGACTCTGAAATGACTTATGATGTATCTTTTGATTCCAATGGAGGATCTGCAGTTTCAGATTTGAATGATGTTTTACATGGTTCTACAATCACAGAACCAAGTAATCCAATTAGAGAAGGTTATATTTTTAGTGGATGGTACAAGGAATCTACTTGCATCACACCATGGATTTTTTCAACTGAGATTGTTACATCTGATATCACATTGTATGCTAAATGGATTGCAATAACCTACACAGTGACTTTTGATTCAAATGGAGGATCTCCAGTTGATTCTTTGACTGACATAGTTTCTGAATCATTAATTGATGCCCCTGAAGAACCATATAAGTATAATGCTATTTTTGTAGGGTGGTTTAAAGAAATAGAATTAGTGAATGAATGGAACTTTTCATCTGATATTGTCACTCAAGATATTACTCTTTATGCAAAATGGATTCCCATGACTTATACAGTTTCATTTGAAGTTAATGGTGGAACAACCATTATTGATATGACTGATTTGTCATCTGGTTCTATATTAAATATGCCTGAATCACCTGTAAAGGATGGTTATACTTTCATAGGATGGTTTAAAGAAGCAGAGTTGATACACGGTTGGAATTTTGAAATTGATCAAGTCACTTCAGATACTGTGCTTTATGCGAAGTGGGAAGAGAATTCAATTGTTATAGAAGGCACACCGATAACTACAGCACAAGAATTCAACAATGTTTCCAACTCGGGAGAGGTTGGAACATATTATTTAGCTAATGACATAGATTTTTCCACTCATACATGGACTTATGTGAATTTTAACTTTCAAGGTATTATCAATGGAAATGGTAAAACATTATCAAATCTCACATTATATGGAACTGACCGAACAGGCATATTTTCTCGTGTCAAAAATACTGAAATTTATAATTTAACACTGGATAACATTCAAATCACATCAACCAATAGAGCTGGCATACTTGTAGGTGAGGCAGATGGAGATAGTGTATCGCTTCATCACATCAGAATCATAAATTCATCAGTATCAGGAAATAGTTCAAATGGTGTTGGTGGCTTGATTGGATATACAAAGCCAGGATTTACAGTAGATATCAACAATATTATCATACAAAATACGTCTATTATCAATGCTTCATCAGCAGCTGGTGCCCTTATTGGTATGACTGACAGTGGCTATGTTAACATTCGTGATATCAATATCATTGATACTGATGTGACTGGTAGTAATCGAACTGGTGGTATATACGGAGAAATCAAAGGTACTCCAATTATTTCTATCGAACGAGGTGTCATAGATGTCCATTTAATTACAGCTCAATATCTTGGAGGAGTTGTTGGTAGAAATCAAGCAACATCAGGAGTCACAATAAGTGATCTGCTGATTACAGGATCAATGACCTCTACAAATAAAGATGTTGGACTGGTTTCTGGTGATCTTGATATTTCGTTTAGTTCAGTATATGCAGTTGAATTATTAGTTACAGGGACACTCAATAAACAAAATTTACCAGAAACAAATATTATTTTATCATTTGATACCATCAATGCACTTTGGTGGATGAATCACTTATCTTCTATATCATCAAACACATCATGGTATTACTTAGATCAAATGTATCATTTGTATGGAAACTCATATGTCCCAGATAATAGTCATGCTGTCACATTGGTTTTCTCTAATGGAAATCAAAGTCAAATCATCTATGTAACAGATCAAACATCGTTAAGCGAACCTGAAAATCCAACCTATTACGGATATGCTTTTGTATCTTGGTGTTTGGATGAATTATTGTTAATAAACTATGATTTTTCGAATCTGGTAACAGAATCTATGACTTTATATGCTAAGTGGGAAGCATTACCAACATATACTGTTACAATCAACGGTATTTTACAAGTTGTTGTAGCAAACGATTTAGCGATTCAACCCGAAGATCCAATTCAATTAGGAAAGATATTTTCTGGATGGTTTATAGGAGATGATATCTATGATTTTTCTTCTCCTGTGACACAAGATCTCACAGTTGATGCACATTTTATAGATGCTGAACTTTTCACCATTACCTTCAATAGTTTAGGTGGATCGATAATTAATCCAATTGATTTTTATGAGAATCAAATCATATCAAATCTACCAAGACCTGTCTTGGATAATTATCGCTTTGTGAATTGGTATATAGACATTGAACTAACAGATTTGTTTGAACAGGATTACATAGAATCCCATATCACACTTTACGCTAAATATGTTGAAATGGGAGAACTCATCTTTGATGAAACATTTGATTATCCTGTGAACACACCTTTAGGGTCAACATCCTGGGAAGAAGTCAAACCTGGTTTAGCTATCATGATTGCTGACCAGACACTGAAACTTACAGAAGAGGCTTTGGAAGCAACTTATGAACAAAGCATTTCAGCTATGGCTGATGGTCGTTATGTCTTGGTATTTGATTTCATGCAAGGGATTGGTGGAGCAGCATTCACCATTGAATTGCTACACGGTTCAGATAGAATCTTCACAGTAGGAGCAAACCGCGCAAATCGATATACCTACCGAAATAGCGATGGATCAGAAACTGCTGTCAATGCATCCTTAATGAGTGTCACACCTAATTTATATCATCAAGCAATCATTGTTTTTGATACTGAATACGATGTGTATAAATACTTCATCAAAATTGGTGAAACATTGCTTGAAGTCACTCCTGATGGTGGAGTAAGTTTTATGAGTGATTTAGATATCACAAATATAAGAATCAGAATTGTTGGACATAATAATGTGCCTTCAACAGATCCCACATCATATATTAGACATTTATTGATTGAGTCAAGTAGTGAAACTGAAAACGGAAAATCTATTTATGATCCAGAAGAACCTATAGATTTTCAAGTTTTAATTCAAGAGGTTTATGATGAATTAACAATACCTTTTATGAATGATATTAGATCCAACATCATTTTTCCTCATAGTATTTCAAATATAGCAATTACTTGGGAGTCATCAAATTTAGATGTTATAACCAATGATGGTGTTGTTTCAAGAGATGAAAATGATGACATTCATGTAGGTATTACCGCAACTCTAACTAAAGCTGGATATACATTAGTTAAAGATTTTGAAGTGATTGTCAAATCTCTTCAATCAGTTGTCTTATTTAATCAAAGTGACTATTCATTATCAGGGTTTGCATTAGGAAATATCAGTATACCTATGCTATCAGAAGGTCAACCAGGTTACTATGTTGTTTATAATGAACTTGATTTGATGAATGCAATCAATGCTGAAAATAGCAGTTCAAATGGTACAACAGCAGCAAGAATTATTGAGATTCGAGCAGATCTGAATATGGGATATTTAGAAGTAACAAATCAATATGGCATCTTAAGAAACTTTGAATCTCACATCACACCAAAAATGCATCCAATCTTAAAGGTAAGTGGTGTCGGTAAAATTATTATCCAAGACAGAGATGGTTCGACAAGCAAATATAATGAAGGTTTAGTCATTTTTTCAACTTCTGGTCATACAATCAAACATGCCAGTTTCTCAATTAAACGATCAAATAACATAGTGATAAGAAATCTTAAATTTGATGAGTTATGGGAATGGGATGAAGCAACAAAAGGCGATTATGATTCAAATGACTGGGATTACTTTACACTAGATACCATTGATGGTATTTGGTTTGATCATATTGAACTAGGAAAATCATATGATGGCTTGATTGACTTTAAAGCGGGTAGTGATTTAGATGCTACAGTAAAGAATGCTACTTTCTCTTATATGAAACTTGTTTTTGAACCCAATCTATTTATTCAAGCTCAATTCGATTACCTTGAAACAAATAAGACATCCTACAATTATTACAATCAAATGAGAATTGCAGGCATGACACAACAGGAAATTATGGAAATTAATAGTTTCCAGAAAAAAGGTTTTCTTCTAGGTGGAAGTGAACTTCGTGTAGGTAATGTGTTTACACTTACAATCTATAATAGCATCATTAAAAACCTGCAGGATCGTTTTCCTAGACTTCGTGGTGGCGATGTCCATTTGTTCAATAATATATATGATGCAACAGATGTTTATGAATCAAGAAACTATGTTTTAGAGCATTTCCCAGCTTTATTTGCGCAAGACATCTATAAACGTCAACTCACAAATCAAATGATTGTTACCACCGAAGGTGGGGCTGTGCTTTTGGAAAATTCAATTGTCATGGGTGTAACTCAAGTCATAAAGTCAAATCAAGTTAGTAGCGATCACCCACTGATGACAGGAAAATATAAAGTTATAGACAGCATGTATATTTTAGGGGATTATGTCTTCTATGGTTCATCTGAGGATGAAGATACACCATTTATCAGATCTAATTCTGAACCTATATTACCATTTTCTTGGACCAACATTGTTGAATTGCCATATACGAATTATCAATTGGTTCCAGTGAATGTTTTAGAAGAATATTTGGATTTCGCAATTCTAGGCACTACAGATTTACTCTTCAATTGGTTAGCACTCAATTATTAATATTGAGAATAATATAAAAATTTTTTAAGGGAGGATTTATGAAATCGAAATTGATTAAATTTCTTTTAGTACCAATGGTATTACTTTTAATGGTCTTTATCACAGCATGTGATCAGACAGTTGATAACACAGAAGCTTTAAATAGTGCAAAAAACGATTTAGCTTTAGTGTTTGCTTCAAGTGATTCAGCATCAAATGTCACTGTAAACTTAACATTACCTACAACAGTTGGTGACTTTGACATCACATGGGTAAGCAGCAATACAGCAGTTATATCGAATGCTGGTGTGGTTGTCAGACCAGCTGCTGGTGAAGATGATGTATCAGTCACTTTGACTGCAACAATCACTGATGGCACTTTGAGTGTTGATAAAACATTCACATTGACAGTTAAGGCAGTTCCTGCTCCAGTAACATATACTGTTACATTTGATTCCAATGGAGGAACTAGAGCAGTTACTCAAACAATTGTTACAGGTGAAAAAGCCACTCTTCCTTACCAACCTTTAAGAGATGGTTACACATTTGGTGGTTGGTATAGTGATGAAGCATTAACAACAGCGTGGAATTTTGCCACAAACACTGTTACAGCAAATATCACATTGTATGCAAAATGGGTAGCAATCATGTACTCAGTCACATTTGAAGAAAATGGTGGAAGTACAGTTGCTGATTTAACAAATTTCACTTATGGAGATCACATTACAGCTCCAACAGAACCAACAAGAGCTGGATACACATTTGGTGGTTGGTATAAGAATGAAGCTTTAACTAGTGCTTGGGTTTTCACTGCTGACGTTGTTAAAGGAGATACAACTTTATATGCTAAGTGGACTGCAATTGTTTATACAGTATCATTTAACGTTGATGGTGGTTCAGCTGTTGCTGATTTGACAAATGTCATGACTGGTACAACAATTACTGCACCAACGGCTCCAACAAAAGCAGATTATACTTTTGGCGGTTGGTATAAAGAAGCTACATTGACCAATGCTTGGAATTTCACAACTGATATGGTTACTGCAGATACGACTTTATACGCTAAATGGATTCCTATCGTGTACACAGTTTCATTTAATGTTGATGGTGGTTCAGCTGTTGCTGATTTAACTAATGTCATGACTGGTACAACAATTACTGCACCAACTGCTCCAACAAAAGCAAATTACACTTTTGATGGTTGGTATAAAGAAGTTGGATTAACAACTGCTTGGAATTTCACAACCGATACAGTTACTGCAGATACGACACTTTACGCTAAGTGGGCTCCAATTTTATTTACTGTTTCATTTGAAGTTGATGGTGGTTCAGTAGTTGCTGATTTAACTAATGTTATGTCAGGTACATCAATTACAGCTCCAACAGATCCTACAAAAGATGGATTTAACTTCATGGGTTGGTATAAAGAAGTCGAATTAACAAATCTTTGGGTATTTGCTACAGATGTTGTTTCAGCAAATACTACATTGTATGCTAAATGGGAAGCAGCTATCATATCCATATCAACTGCTCAACAGTTCTATGATATGGCAACTGGTGGTTCAAGTGATGATTTCATCTTAGCAAATGATATTGACTTTACAGGTTTCACTTATACTGTAACTGGCTCAGGTACAACATTTAAAGGTACACTTGATGGCAATGGAATGACTATTTCTAATATCACTGTAACTGGTGATGTTGATGCGACTTATGGTGGCATATTCCAAAGAACAAATGGTGCAACTATTTTTGATTTAACGATAGATAATGCAAATGTCACTGTTCCTGGTCGTGCTGGTGTTTTAATTGGAAGAATTGAAACTTCAACAACTACACTATCAAATATTGTGATTATGAATTCTTCAGTATCAGGTACAAAAGGTGAAGGTGTTGGTATTCTTATTGGTAATGCTTCATTAGGAATCGTTGCTACAAATATTCAAATTATCAATTCTACAGCCACTAACTCTAATAAGAATGTTTCATATATCATTGGTCGTGCTGATAATGAAGTGACGTTATCCGACATATATGTTTATGGATCAACTGCAGAATCTACTGCATCACCATCTACAGATCACGGTGTTGCAGGATTAATTGGTTATACAAATAACGCTGCTGTAGTTGTTACTTTGACTAGAATCGTTATTGAAGACTCCATCTTAAAAGGACGATCGATTGGTTCACTCATTGGCTATTTTAGATATGGTAGCTTAAGTGCAACTGATGTCATGACTGATATTGAGTTTGTCTATGGTGGTGTAGATGGTCAACAAGGTATCATAGGTAGAAGAAATACCGATTCAAATACGACAGATCCTGTATTATCTCATGTATTTGCTCATTTTGTAAATCAACAAGTTGGAGCTGCAGTACAATTAGATCCAGCATTCATGCTTGCTGATCTCACTGGTTTAAATCAAGCTTGGTGGACAACAAATATTCTTGGCATAACTCAAAGCGCTCTTTGGGCATATGATGCAACCTCAACATTCTATCGTATCGCATCATGATTTTGTAAATATGAATTAAACTATCATTAAAATAAAAGATCATTTCATGTTATCCCAGAAATGATCTTTTTTTATTCTTTTCTATTTCTTTATAGCCCATCTCAATTTAGCTGAACGTGCTCTGCTATTTGAACTTTGCTCATCCATTGAAGGTCTGATAGGACCTGGACTTACCTCTTGGTAGATACCTTCCCTGAAATAGTGTTGAAAAGATTTTTTTACAAGTCGATCTTCTCCTGAATGAAATGATAAGATTGCAACTCTTCCTCCTTGTGCAAGTGCATTGGGGAGTTTTTCTAAAAACTCATAAAGAGCTTCGAACTCGTAGTTAATATCAATTCTTATAGCCTGAAATGTTCTTTGACATGATTTTTTGATTTCTTCATCTCTCGTCTTTTTAGGAAGTGCATATAGAGTGTCCTTAATGACTTTCTGAAGGTCTAGAGTTGTAGATATGTCATTTCCTTTGTGATACTCAGAAACAATCTGAGAAGCGATGATTTTTGCATGAGGTTCATCAGCATTTTCTATGAGCATCCCTTCAATTTCATCTTTTGTTAATGATTTTAAACGATCAGCTGCTGATATGCCAATCTTAGGGTTCATTCTTAGATCAAGTGGACCATCGATTTTGAATGAAAAGCCTCTTTCAGGATTATCAATTTGCATCGATGAAACACCTAAATCAGCAATAATGAAATCGAATGACCCATATGATTTTAAAGTATCGATATCACTAAAATTCATTTGTGCTATTGAAAGTATGTCTGAACTATATCCTAGTTTACTAAGACGCTCTTGAGTTTTAGGACATTCTATTGGATCAGCATCTATTGCATAGAGGTGACCTTGATTATTTAATTGTTTTAATAACTCAAGCGTATGACCTCCATAACCAAGTGTCGCGTCTAAACCGATTTGCCCTGGTTTGATTTGAAGGAACTCAATGATTTCTTGAACGCATATTGGGCGATGCATACCTGCAGGTGTATTACCTTTTTGTATGATTTTTTCGATAGTCTCGGTATATTTTTCTGGTTGTAGTTCCTTATATTTTGCGTCATATGTTTTTGGGTGAGTTCCCTTATATCTTTTACGTCGTTGATGCTTTTGATCATTTTGATCGATGCTCATATTATATTTCCTCATCATCGTTTTATTATTTATTTCTAATCATATGATATCATAAATGACATAGGTACCTATTGAAATTAAAGAAACATGCTTTAATCAGCTCTGAAAAGTAATCAAAATTGACAATTCATACGATTATTATTGAAAAATATTAAAAATAGATGTATAATAATATCGTATAATAAAAAATAATATTTAATTCTAAAGAAACAAATGATTCATCTATGAGAATGGGGGATTTAAAAAGCATGTCTAGTCAAGGAAGAAATTATCACATTGAACAAATGGAAAATGAAGACAAGAAAGAACGTATGATTGATGGTGTAAAAAGTGCTAATAAGATGCAAGATAGAGCGATCTTTGGAAAACCAAAGGTTGGTAAAACATTAGCTAAGATATACGGAACAATTGTATTAGTCTTTGTCTTAGTGATTGCTGTTTTATTAATATTTGATGTTTTTCCAAATCCTGAAGTTGATGAACACTATATGATATCATTTGAAACAAATGGTGGAACAGCTATCGAATCATATGAATATAATGAGACAATGGCCATTTCGTTACCAAATCAACCCGTAAGAGAAGGATATCTTTTTGTAGGCTGGTATTTAGATGCAGATTTTGCAACTATCGTAACACCGACTTTTCTAAGATCAATCGATGATCACGGTGATTTAAAATTTTATGCCAGATGGGTTCCTGATAATCTAGAGATTATACTCACATTTGACACAAACGGAGGATCGCTTATCAGTGCCCAAACCTTATTGGTTGCTACAGATTTAAGTTCATTCATTCCTACAAAAGCAAATCTCTATTTTGCTGGATGGTTTCTAGAACCAACCTTCAACACACTCACAACGAAAGTTCCTTATGAGAATAGAACGCTTTATGCGATGTGGAGCCCAATTGAAATGGCTATTATTGGTCAATCACATTATTATTATACCTTTCCAGTAGGAACAACAGATTATAAGACAGAAACATTGATTGGTGGATTTGAGTTGGCTAAGACAGAAACAACATATCAATTATGGTATGAAGTAAGACTTTGGGCTGAGCAACATGGATATATTTTTAGCAATTTAGGAAAAGAAGGATCAGATGGTGTGATTGGTGCTCTTCCAACTGCTAATAGCAACAAGCCTGTAACAAATGTCAGTTATTTAGATGTCATCGTTTGGTTAAACGCATTATCAGAACTCTATGAGTTAGATCCTGTATATACACTTTTAGATTTTCAGGTCATCAAAGATTCTGGGATTAATCTCAATGATATTTATTTACTGGTAAATACAGAAAATAACGGGTATCGTTTACCAAATTATTTAGAATGGGAAATGGCAGCTAGATGGAACAATGATACTGTAGAAAATACTTATTCTATGCTGGTTAGTGATCGCTATTGGAATAAATCTAACACAGTGAGTGGAGCAAAAGATGATACCATAGTAAGTTTTGTTTCTTCTGTATGGTATGCATATAACAGCTTAGGAGATGCACATGAAGTTGCTACTAAAAATGCAAATGATCTTGGTCTTTATGATATGAACGGTAATGTGAGTGAATGGGTTGATTATACCCAATATTCAGATTCAAACAGTAAATTAATTAGAGGTGGAAGTTACCTAGATAGTTCTCATGATGTATTAATTAGTTCATATGATTCGACTTTATATACAACAGCTTCAGATAATATTGGATTTAGAATCGCTATAGGAAATATCCAGTAACAGCTCACAACAAAATGAGCATGATATAAGCAAAAACAGGCACTTACCTTGGGGAGGTATAGTGCCTGTTTTCTAAGGATTGAAGATGAAAAAGATTGATTTATTATACGATAGCAATCACGTAAACGATTGTATTTGCTAATGTGATTAATGTGAAGAACATAGTATTGAAGAATACAGATGTCCAAATGTTACCAGTCTTTTGTGAGAATCTTCTTGAAATGATACCAGCTACTGATAGTGTAGGAATTAAACCAACACATAAGATTGCTGATAATGAGAATGATGGGAAAGCTGCTGCGCCTGTATTGTATAGTACATAGTAGTTATAGACTAAGAATAATACAATTGGACCTGCAAGTAAGAAAGCAGCAAATAAATCAGCTAACCAACCCTTCATATTTCTTGTATTCACATGAACGCTAATAGCTGCTGCGAAGTAGTAGACAAAGATGATTGGCATATAACGTAAAGCTGCAACAAATTGTGGGCCATTGAATATTTGAATAGCATATGTATAGATTCTAAAGTCTGTTAAGAATATCCAACCAATGACTGCAACAACTAATAAGATACCAGTTGTAACAACAGCTGCTGTTAAGAAGCTTGCGCCGATTTGAACAGGAGTTGCTTTAACACCATATGGATTTTCAACTTCTTCACCATGATTTAATACTGGGGCAGTAATAAATGTGACGAGAAGAATTAAAGCAGCACTACATAATGCCCAATACCAAATTGTATTAACTGAAGATGCACCATAGTAATTAATATCAGAAACGATTGTTGTGTGAGTTAATAACCAGCGGAATGCAAGTGCAACAAAGACAACAAGTAGTGATCCACCAGAAACCTTGAGCGCAACCTTGTTGAGTTTTGGATCGTTCTTAATAAGAGCAGCAATCCAAACAGCTATAGCTACAACAGCAGCTCCACCCATGATATAGTATAGGGCTTCACCAACTTGTGCAAGCTCAGCAACCGTACGATTCATGAATGTTGGAATATAGAAAGCACTGAGTAATGAAGCAATTGAAACAACACCAAATTTTAAGTATTTCTTTTCAGTTGGCATTGGAGCTATTTCACCGATTGGTGTCAAGTCTTTAACATTTGCCTTCTTAAATACTGGTAATGTTGTAACAAGAGTGAACACTGGGAAAATCAATGCAAATAATGCAACTAATGAAACAAGTGTGAAGGCTTCTTTTAGCCACCAAGATTGATTTGTATCACCAGTACGAATATCATATGATTCTAATGTTCCTAAACCATGTAAATCTAATTGGAATGTGAATGCTTCTTCGAAGAATTCAATTGTGTTAGCACCAGTTTCTAATGACCAAGTGTTTTGTGGATGTGTTTCATTAGGAGTATAAATAACTCTTTGTCCACCATCTAAACTGTAGAATACACCAGCCTTAGATACATCAGTTCTACCTAAGAATAATAAACCTTGTGAATCAGTTACGAAGTCTTTGTAAATGACTGAGCCAGTACCAGCTGGAGAATCATTATCAAAGAAGAATTGGTCGTAATGAGCAGCAACTATACCAACTGATCTGTTTGCAAAGTATGTTGTAGGATCAGCAACAAAGACATAACGGAAGTCAGAACCTACTGGTAAAGCTGTTGTAATCTTACGATAACCATTTGTAGCGAAATCCATTTCATCAAAAACTAGTGCATATGCTGCAGAGAATCCACCCATTGAGTGTCCACTAACACCAATCATACCATTGCCAGCACCATCTTTTAAGACGAAATCTTGATCGTACATGTATTGTGCAGCATCATATAGTGATTTTGCATAAAAACTAAATGCAGCAGCCATTTTAGATGAGTCACCATGATCATACATATCAATCGTTAGTACAACATAGCCTCTCTTAGATAACTCGATAGCACCAATTTCTTGCATTTCTTTGTTATTTAAGTAACCATGTGTAAAGATAACAGCAGGAGCTGGATTGGTTTCATCTACACCTCTAGGTGTATATAGATACCCAGCCAATTCACCATTATCAGTTTCAAACTTGATTGCTTCAACTTTTACTGAGAAGAATGAAGTCTGAACGAGTGATGCAGCAAAACTTGAAACTAAGATAACAATCAATAGCACAACTAGCCATTTAACTGGCTTTAACAAATTTTTAAACATTTTTTTCTCCCTTCGTTTCTTTTTTTATTTTTATATAATTGCTTATATAAGTCCATATTAAAGCTAAAACATAGGAAAATCACAGTTTTAAAAATTCTATTAAAAAAAGCAAAATCAAAAGATACACGATGTATTTTTGCTTTGCTCGATGACTCTAAGCGCTTTCATTAACTTTCAGTGTAATTATAACACTGTGATATGTAAGTGTCAATGCTTTTCTTGCATATATAATATGAACATCAAAGTTTTTATTATGAATACTCATTCTTGTTACACTTTCAAGCAAATATAAGATTTAATTTTAGACTAAATGTTAGAATTAATGCGAGAAATAACTTTAAGAGGTAACTATAGTGAAAAACAAATTTGAACTAGGAATAACTACATTTGCTGAAGTCATGCCGAATCCTAAGACGCAAGAAACCATATCATATGATTTACGGATTCGTCAAGTTGTAGAAGAAATCGTATTAGCTGACCAAGTAGGTTTAGACTATTTTGGTATAGGTGAGCATCATAGAAAAGATTTTGCGGCATCCGCTCCACATATGATCTTAGCTGCAGCAGCTCCACTGACAAAGCATATCAAACTTGGAAGTGCTGTGACTGTTTTAAGCAGTGAAGATCCTGTGCGTGTATACCAAAACTTTGCAACATTAAATGCATTATCTCATGGACGTGCAGAAATAATGGCAGGAAGAGGTTCATTTATAGAATCCTTTCCCTTGTTTGGATATGATTTGCATGATTATGACAAACTGTTTTCTGAGAAACTTGATCTTCTCGTTCAGATAAGAGATCATGAAGTCGCCAATTTCAAAGGTGATACAAGAGCTTCCATTGATCACTTAGGTGTTTATCCAAGAACAAGTGAACCACTTACAATCAGTGTTGCTGTTGGAGGGACTCCAGCATCTGTCATTCGAGCAGCAAAATATGGACTTCCTTTATTTTTAGCAATCATTGGAGGCAATCCATATGCATTTAAGGGATATGTTGATTTATATAAAAAGCATTATATCGCAAATGGACACAATCTAGATGATATGTTTATTAGCGTTCACTCACACGGGTATATCCATGAAGATTTTGATACTGCAGTTGAGGATTACTATCCTTCAATGGAATATGCCATGAATGTCATCGGTAGAGAAAGAGGATGGTCCAGGTATACAAGACAGACATATGATCAAGCAAGAGGAGAAAATGGTGCTTTATACGTAGGTGATCCAGAATATGTTGCTAAAAAGATATTGGACTTAAAAGAGTATTTAGGCATACAAAGATTTGCACTGCATGTGCCTGTTGGATATCTTGATCATGATAAGGTTCTAAAAACGATTCAATTATTTGGTGAACGTGTCAAACCAATCATCGAGAATGAATTAAGAAAAAAATGAAATGAATACTTAAATCATTTATCAAAACAAATCTCAGTTAGAGGTTTGTTTTTCATTTTCTCAACAATTAGTTGATTTATTCAAATATATTTCATCATCTTAACATCTAAAAAATGTCAAAATTTGATATTTCAATTGGCTATATAGGGACTCTATCGTATAATAGACTTAAGTAGAATTAAATCATAATCGATTCAATCAATAAAATTTGTATTTGATTTTGCTAACGATTCTCAATGAGAAATAAGAAATATAAAGTGTCATGCAGGAGGTATTTATGGACTGGATTGTAAGAGTAGAAAATCTAGTAAAAAGTTATGGTGATGTAAAAGCCGTAAGAGATATTTCATTTTCGATAAAAAGAGGTAGCTTGTTTGCATTCTTAGGGCCTAATGGTGCGGGTAAATCGACAACAATTAATATGATGACAACCCTCCTTGATTCTGATAGTGGAAAAATCTACTTGAATGAGCAAACCGACGATGTTTATTTTAGAAACAAGATAGGTGTTGTTTTTCAAGGCAATGTACTTGATGATTTTTTAACAGTTAAAGAAAATTTATTATATAGAGGATCTCTGTATATGAATGATAAACGTGCAGTTAAGGCTAGATATGATGAACTTGTTGAATATCTAAATATGCATGATTTTGAAAATCAGAGATTCATTACATTGTCCGGTGGGCAGAAAAGAAGAGCAGAAATTGCTCGAGCACTTTTTTCAAATCCTGAGATTCTACTGCTTGATGAACCAACAACTGGACTAGATCCTGAAACTAGACAAGTTGTCTGGAAGGTTATAGACGATCTCAAGAAAAAGCATGGATTAACCATCTTTTTGACCACGCACTATATGGAAGAAGCTGCGAATGCAGATCACGTAGTGATTATTAACAAAGGTGAGATTGTTGCTCAAGGAACACCTGCATTACTCAAAGATCAATACAGCTATGACCGTCTCAAAGTTGTACCATTAAATAAAGATGAATTGATTCAGACTCTTGATTCAATCAAACGCCCATATGAAAAAATAGCAGATCAATATATTGTTGTTGTTGAAGATGCAAAAGAAGCTATCTATCTGATTGATCTTATCAAAGACAACATTAAGCAATTTGAAGTTCTTAAGGGAACCATGGATGATGTATTTATCAATGTGATTGGTGGTGAGAATCATGTATGATCTAAATTCTTTAATTCGCAGACACATTCTTAACTTTTTAAGAGACAAATCTGCTGTTTTCTTTTCATTCTTAAGTGTTATCATTTTAGTTGCTTTGTATTTTCTCTTCATTGGTAGACAATATACAGATGGAGATCTTGCTATGATTGATCCAGATTTAAAGGTCTATATAACAGCTGGTATCATGATGGGTGGTATTTTGATCATCAACACAGCTTCTCTATCATTAGGTATGATGGGTAATCTTATCAGTGATTTAACATATAGAAAATTAGATGGATTTTTAGTAACTCCAGTCAAGAGATACAAAATCATTCTAAGTTACTATATCGCATCAATCATTGTAACTGCAGTTTTATCGCTGTTTATGTGGCTCTTAACCTATCTTTATGTAGGGATAGCTTCTGGGTATTGGTATACACCTAAGACATTTATCAATACTTCGTTATTGATTATATTCTATACATTCATCTCAACTTCACTCATGATCTTTTTAACAACGATGATCAAATCAATTAATGCTTTCGGTGGTCTATCAGGTGTTTTAGGAACTTTTATAGGGTTTACATCAGGTATTTATATTCCATTGTTTGTTTTGGGTAAATCGATGACATATGTTGCATCATTAATTCCTTTTACACATATGGCGATTGTCCTCAAAGGTGTATTACTTGAGAAACCTTACGAAATATTAGCACAGACTATACCAGCTGAGACGATGGCAGGAATTAAAATTGCTTTTGGCTCTCAAGAAATCGGTGTATTAGGGACTGATGTTTCAATGTGGGTGATCATGCTTGTTGTCATTGCAATGGCATTCATGTTATTATTTTTTGCTTATAGAAAAATGAATAAGAAGATGGGTAATTAGGTAACAATCAAAGGGTATTGAAATATATATCCTTTTTTATTATCGTTAATGATGGTAGAATATATTTAAATAAAGACGATTGTAAATATGGAGGAATACTATGAAAATTAGCACATATTTTAAACCAAAAACAATGGTATATACTGGTTCATATGCTCATATAGATACGCAGATTCATCATTGGCAATATGATCAAAGTAAAGTTGAGACAATTGATGGGTTTGAAATGGATCTCAATAAAAAACACTATATTCAGGTTGTTGGTTTAGCTCAAGTGGATAAAATTCAAGATATTAGAAAACATCTATCCATTGATCCTCTTGTGATGGAAGATATTTTCAATGTCAACCAACGCAATAAGTTTGAACTTAAAGAAGAATACCTATTCGGTACATTTTCTTTGTCATATCTTCAAGATGATAAGATTAAAAATGACTATATGAGTATTTTAATGTTTCCTCATGTCATTGTGAGTTTTCATGAAACTCAACCAACCTATCTTGAAGATATTCATATGCTATTTGATGAACACAAAGAGTTAAGAGAATTACCTATAGATTATTTATTTTTTCAAATCATGGATATCATCACTGACAAACATTTGGAAGTTTATGATAAATTAAATCTGTCTGTTAATCAGTTTGAGGAAGAGTTGCTTGAAACAAAGAGCATTGAACAAGAAGCTTTTTATAACATCAGAAAACAAATGCTAGAACTAAAAAACAATGTTTCTCCTATCTACGAGCAATTAGAAAAAGTGTTATCTAAGAAGAGTTCTTTATTTGATACATCTACAGCAACATATTTTGAAGATTTAAAGGACCATCTTCAAAGACTTGACAATCGCCTTAATCAAAGTCGTGAAATTACGAGAAACCTTCTTGATTTACATATGAACAATCAGTCAACAAAAATGAATAAGATTATGGCGACTCTCACATTGTTTTCAGCAACATTTATCCCACTATCTTTTTTAACAGGTTTCTTTGGGATGAATTTCGTTCATTTTGGAATTTTAGGATATCAAAACGCAGTTTTATTGTTTTCAGGCATTTGTGTTGTAATCGCAATTGGTATGGTTGTTTTTTTCAAAAGGAAAAATTGGTTTTGATAAAAAAATTACATCAAAATGGTAAATACCCGAGCAATCGGGTTTTTCTTTGCATTTTCTTTACATAAGACTTACTGATTCTTGGTTTCAACAAATCATTAATTTCAATATAATGTAAGTGTTAATAAGAAAAAAAGGAGAATTTAAATGAAAAAATTAGGATTATCATTCATACTTGCAGTCGTATTGATGCTATCTGCATGTACAACAAACGAAGAAACTTTTGATACAACAAGCAATATTACGGTTTATACAAGAGATACCACATCAGGTACTCGTGCTGGTTTTATGAGTACAATTGATTTTGCAGAAGCTGAGACTTCTGATGATGTTTTAGTTGAAGGTTTTGTAATCAAAGATAACACAGGTATTATGACAGCTATGGCAACAGATGAATTTGGTATTGGTTATGTATCACTTTCAAGTTTAAACGATACAATTAAAGGTTTAAATTTCAATGGTGTTGCACCAACAGTTGCTAATGTAATCAACAATACATATGGATTAAAGAGACCATTCAATTGGATGGTAAGAGATGCTGGAGATTATTCATCACAAGCAGTTGAAGATTTAGTCAATGCATTCGTTGCATTCTTAGGTACTACTGATGCTGGTGATATCATTGCTAATAATGGTGCAATTGCTTTACCAAGTACAACCACTTGGGATTCAATCAAAGCAAACCATCCAATTGTCAATCAAGATAATTCAGCTGTCACAGTCCGTTTTGGTGGATCAGACTCTATCCAAAAGGTTGCTCAAGCTTTAACACAAGCATTTACAGCAAAAGCAGGTAATTTCGTAGCTGAACACGATCATACAGGATCAGGTGATGCATATAAGAGAACTCAAGATCCAGCAATCAAAGATACATCAGTTGGTAAAGATGTTGGATTTGCTTCAAGATATTTCAAAGATTCAGAAAAAGTTGGTGTTGATGCTGCTGATTATGGACAATTAGCATGGGATGCTATCGTTGCAATCGTACACCTTAATAACCCATTAGAAAATGTTACAGCAGAAGATTTGAAAAAGATTTATGATGGCACTTATATGACTTGGTCAGATCTAATTACCGAATAAAAATTTAAAAGCATAAGTTAAGACCCAAAGGGTCTTTTCTTGCTATATGGAGAATACAACTATGCAATATGCAAAAGGTTTAAAAAAGACGAAATTTCAAAAAAATGCAGTCATTGATCAAGTGGTTAAAGCTGGTTTATTCGGCTTTGCCCTTTTATCATCTTCATTTATTTTCATTGTTATAGGTGTTATCCTTGTCAAAGGAACAACACCCTTTTTCACTGATAACAATGGACTAGGTGCAGTTAATATCTTCACCTTTTTAACTGGAGATACATGGCTTACTGGTGCTTCATTTAATTCTAATTTATACAGCATAGGCTTTATCATTGTGAGCACGATTTTCATCGCATTTCTATCCTTGTTCATATCATTTCCAGTAGGTGTTTTAACAGCATTATTCATCGCAAAAGTCGCACCCAAAAGACTTGCTGAAATTTTAAGAACCGTCATTGAAATGCTAGCATCCATTCCTTCGATTATTTATGGATTGTTTGGTGCCGGTATCATTTTAAAATTCGTTTATAATGCAAGTGCGCTGATTGGGTATCAGTCAAAAGGTGGAAATTCAATCATCGCATCAGTCATTGTTTTGGCGATTATGACCATACCAACCATTGCATCAATATCTGAAGTTGCTATAAGATCTGTTGATAAAGATTTGGAACATGGATCATTAGCACTTGGTGCAAGTGTGACACAAACAAATTTCAAGGTCGTTTTAGCAGCTGCAAAATCAGGAATATTTACATCAGCAATCCTTGGTATTGGTCGTGTCTTAGGGGAAGCGACAGCAGTATCACTTGTAGCAGGTGGAAGACGATCAGGATACTCATTTGATATTTTAGATACCACGAGTACACTCACAACTATCATGTTAGAAGGATTAAAAGAAACAACTGGTCTCGATTATGATATTCGCTTTTCTGTGGGTATTATCTTGATGGTTGTTATCTTAATCACAAACCTCACATTAAATGCGATAAAGAAGAAGGTAGGTGGCATCGATGTCAAATAAGCGCAAATGGAAAGATGGCATTTTGCAGGGTATCACTTATTTTGCATCATTCTTCAGTATTGCTGCACTACTCATGATCATAGGATTTGTCTTCTTAAATGGGTTTAAATTACTTAATTGGGATTTGATCACACATAATTATGTAGCAGTAAGTCATATTGCAGACTTAAAAGATGAAGCTGAAGTCGGTGTTTATGAAGCTACAAAGACACTAGGTGATGATGTCTATTATTCAGTTAAATGGGGATTGGGATTGAGAGATGATATCAATATCCAAGGTAAAACAGTTGTTATTGTTGATTATGTTCATCCTGATTCACCATTTGTTTTGCTTAATGATAAGGGTGTTGGGGTTGAGGATTTATCGCTTTCTATTGATTATGAAATCATAAGAATTGCATTTGAAAATACCTCTTCAGCATTATCAGTTTATGGATCTGAGACGATGATTGATATTTTAGATAGTCAAGATACCTTTAGGGAACTTGAATATGCAACTACAGGTGGGGGTATTAGAGGATCAATCATTACGACTTTATACTTGATTGCCTTAACACTCGTTATGGCATTGCCTATTGGTATTGGATCTGCTATTTATTTGAATGAATATGCTCCAAATAATAAATTGACGCGATTGATTCGCTCTTTAATTGAGACATTAACAGGTATTCCTTCAATCATCTATGGTTTGATGGGGTTAGCGGTATTTGTACCTTTGACCATCAGGTTAACAGATGCTACAGGTGGAAACATCATATCAGGAGCCATGACTTTGTCAGTTATCTTATTACCGATTGTTATTAGAACCACAGAGGAAAGTTTGAAAGTTGTTCCTGATGATTATCGATATGCATCATTGGCACTTGGAGCGAGTAAAACACAAACAACCTTTAAGGTCATTCTACCAAATGCTTTTTCTGGAATACTAACAGCAACGATTCTAGCTATTGGAAGAATCATCGGTGAGAGTGCGGCTTTAGTGTTTGCCATCGGTACAGCAATAAAAGATGAAGTATCCTTAACAGATAAGTCAACATCATTAGCAGTTCACATCTGGGCAATGATGACAGATGAACCTGCTAATATCGAATTATCTACAACAATAGCGATAATCATTTTGATGATCGTATTAATTTTAAATATCTCAGTTAAATTTTTATCAAGAAGAATGACGAAAAGGTTCGGTGCATAAGCATGACAACAATAGAAAATCATATTATATTTGATATCAAAGATTTAAATTTGTTTTATGGCGAAAAAATGGCATTAAAACAAATCAATTTAGCAATTCACGAGAAAGAAGTAACAGCATTGATTGGTCCTTCTGGTTGTGGAAAATCAACATTTTTAAGAACTCTAAATAGAATGAACGACTTAATTCCAAGTTGTAAAATCGATGGAGATGTACATTATAGTGATGAAAATATATATCGTAATGGTATGGACATCATTGGTTTGAGAAAACGCGTAGGTATGGTGTTTCAAAAGCCTAATCCTTTTCCTATGAGCATTTATGATAACATTACTTATGGACCTAAATGCCAGGGTATAAAAGACAAAAAAGAATTAAAAGACATTGTTGAATCTTCATTGAAGCAAGCAGCATTATGGGATGAAGTTAAGGATAGACTGAAAGAGTCTGCTTTATCACTATCAGGTGGTCAACAACAGCGCCTTTGTATTGCTAGAACGATCGCAATGAAACCTGAGGTGATTCTTATGGATGAACCAACTTCTGCACTTGATCCAGTTGCTACTGCTAAAATCGAAGATTTAGTGATAGAATTAAAGAAACAATATACAATTATCATTGTGACACACAATATGCAACAAGCAGCACGAATTTCTGATAAAACAGCATTCTTTCTGATGGGTGAAATTATAGAATATGGGGATACCTCACATATATTTTCAACACCAGATCATAAAAAAACTGAAGAGTATATTACCGGAAGATTCGGGTAAGATGCTATAATGGAGGTAGCAAAATGACTTTAAGACAATCATTACTTCAATCAATTGAAGAGTTAAAAAAAGAAGTAACAGATATGGCTGATTTAGCCTTAGCAAATTTAAGAGAAGGATTAACGGCCTTTAAAAATAGTGACCATAAATTGGCTAATGAAGTGATAAGAAAAGACGATGAAGTTGATTCATATGAAGAAGAAATAGCAAAAATGGCACTTAAGATCATATGGAAAGAACAACCTGTAGCTAGTGATCTTAGATTGGTAACAGGCATATTGAAGCTTATTACCGATTTGGAACGCATTGGTGATCATGCGTGTGATATTGCAGAGATGACATTACATTTAGAAGCAAACAGAAATAAACGTATGTTGCCTCTCACATCAAAAATGGCTGAAATAGTAGAAGATATGGTTTTATCAAGTATACAAGCCTTAGTCAAAGTTGATGGAGATCTTGCACGAAAAGTTATAGATAAAGACGATGAAGTAGATGAGTTATTTCAACAGGTCATCAACAAAATGACTAACGAGTTAAAAAATGAAACAATTGATCCAAATGATGCGATTTATATTTTAATGGTAGGAAAATATTTTGAACGTGTAGGTGATCACGCAGTTAATATTGCTCAATGGATTATCTTCATGGTTTCAGGAACACATAAAAATACTTTATTATTTTAGGAGATAAGTTATGGCGATAGTTTATTATGTCGAAGATGATCAGTCAATAGGATATATCATTGAAAAAACCATTGAGCATGCTGGTTTATCTGGTTACGGTTTTCAAGATGGAGAAGCACTATTAGAAAAATACAAACATCAAAAACCTGATATGATTTTACTTGATGTCATGCTTCCTGGTATGTCAGGATTAGATGTTTTAAAACAGATTAGAAAACATGATAAAGAAACTCCTATTATGATGATATCCGCTTTACAAAGCGAAATGGATAAGGTTATTGCACTTGACTTTGGTGCCGATGATTATATGACGAAACCATTTGGTGTTTTAGAATTGGTATCAAGAATTCAATCTAAACTGAGAAAAAATTATTATGATCAGATCTATCAATTAAATAATTTATCTCTTGATGACAAGAAACATTTATGCATGATTAATGACCAAGAGGTTTATTTAACAAATAAAGAGTATTCAATTTTGAAACTGCTTTTAAGAAACAAAAACTCAGTTGTTTCAAAAGAAGCCATTTTTAAGGATGTATGGGAAACAGATTTTATTGGCGAAACCAGAACGCTTGATATGCATATCAAATCATTAAGACAAAAATTACAAGCTAAAGAAGCTATTGCTGATATCAAAACAATTAGAGGTATAGGGTATACAATTGAATGAAGAAAAAACTGATAAGAAATAATATTATCCTTTTAATGACTGCCTTCATTTTGTTTTTTGTTGTTGTCTTTATTGCACTTTATCAATTTGAAAAAAATAATCAAACACAGTTTATGGCATATATCATCGATGAAGTCGAAATTGCATATGACAATCATATTGGTGATCCCATAGATTTTATCAATAGCTACATAAATGAAAACGGAAGACGTATTACTATTCTTGATTCAGATGCAAGAGTGTTAGCAGACACTCATGATTCTATTGTAGGAACTGATAAAAGCACAAGACCAGAAATAATAGATTTAGGATCTGTTTATATCAGACATTCAGCTACCATTGATCTTGATATGCTTTATATTGCCAAATTAATGGATGATGGGAATTATCTAAGAGTCGCAGTACCTTTAGCTGATCAGGCTGTCGCATATAACAGGGTCATATGGATATTGATTATTAGTGGATTAGGATTTTTGGGACTATATTATGTTGGTTTACGAGAAGTCAATAAAAACATATTAACTCCATGGCAACAAGTAAAAAAAGGAATGATGTCACTGCATGAAGGTAAATTTGAGATTTTTTCACTTAACAGCCCATATCCAGAAATCAATGAAATATTGTATGAAATGAATGGTATCAATCTTGAAACTGCAAAATACTTAAGAACTATAAAAACTTATCAAATGCAGCTCAACGGTATTCTAAACGAAATCAAACAAGGTGTTATTTTATTTGATCATAAAGAAAACATGATTTATGCGAATGAAGATGCAAAAATATTGTTTGAATTTGGCGATGATGCACTAAACCAACCAGCATATTATGCTATAAGAGAACCATTAATCAAAGAAGCTATAACACAAGCAAATGTTCATAGAAAATCCTCGGTTTTTGATATTAAGATTCACGGAAAAATCATTGAATCTCGAATCTTTTTTGTATCATCAGATAAGGATAATCAAAATGAAGCAACCGTCCTTTCACTCTTTAAGGATGTGACACAAGAGCGTTCAATTGAACAGATGAAAAGAGATTTCTTTTCTCATGCATCACATGAGCTTAAATCTCCATTAACCGCTATAAGAGGCTATGCAGAGCTTATTGAACATGGTTTGATCAAAGATAAAGAGATACCTAAAACAGCAGAACAAATCGTTAAGCAAACAGAAACAATGACTGCTTTAGTTGAGGATATGTTGATGCTATCTAGACTTGAGAATCTGAGTGAAAATTTATTTTCTGATCAAAATTTAGAGCAGTTACTCAATGATATTATCGAGCAACTTAAACCCATGTATCAACAAAAAAACATTCAGATTGATGTCAAATCTAAAGCTATTCACATGATGTGTGATGCGCTTGATATGCAAAAATTATTTAAAAATTTGATTGAAAATTCCATTAAATATAGTGAAAATGATAAGAAAATAGAAATCAAGTTATATCAAGAGAAGGATGCATTCATTTTTGATATCAAAGATCAAGGTATAGGTATTGATTTACAACATCAGCAACGTGTTTTTGAAAGATTCTATCGTATTGATAAAGGTCGTATTGATGGTGGTACAGGATTAGGTTTGGCAATTGTTAAGCATATTGTTATGAAGTATCATGGTAATATTCGATTAGATTCAGGATTATCAAAAGGTACGCATATCGTCATATATATCAAATTAGATCAGAAGCAATAAAAAAAGGACGTGTCATCGTCCTTTATCTTTAATATGGCAGGGGTAGAAGGATTCGAACCCTCACCGACGGTTTTGGAGACCGGTATGCTACCGTTGACACTATACCCCTAAGCGCATTTATAAGTATAGCATAAGCCCTCCTTAAATTGCAATCCAAAAAGAAAAAAAGGATGGAATTTATTTTCCATCCTTATCTGTATATTCAGCATCTTTAAATATTGGTTCAGTACTTGATGTATTTGAGCCATCAGTCTTAACACCATAATTTCTTGTCTTATAATGTTCTCTTACCTTTTTATGGAAGAAAAGCAAATATGTAATACCAACAACAATCACAGCATAAATTGCCATTGTACGCCATATGACACCATTATAATCTGATAGATCATCTCTACCTGTAATCAGATTAAAACTTGTAATTTCAGCATCATTAGGAATATCATCAGCAAATTGATCTCTCAATCGGTAATCATTAGCATTAATGATTAAATTTGAATCCTTATTATAAGCACTTTCACTAATTGGAGTAGAAGCTGCAATAAATAAAGGGGATTCATCAAAAACATAATAGTCATCTTCATCAACAGTTCTATTTGAATAACTGACCTCAATACGAGTCAAATTGGAAAAAGCATCCTCATCGGGTATTTTCAAGTAGGATTCAGCATCAAATAAGAACAATACTGGAACATTGTAATAAGCAAATGCTTGTTGTGAATCATAGGTAATGCTACCACTATCAGTCATGACCTCATTGACAAGTAATGTCGCATGATCGAGTTCTACAGCGATTTGTATAACGGGATCAACTAATGTTACTCCATCTTCAACAATGACAACATCATTAACAAAAATCATATATCCATCATAATAAGCATCATCAGACATAATACCTATAGCATACACACGAACAGTTAATTGAAAATCTCCATCGTCTTTTATATATTCATATAAAACAGGTGACTCGCGATAATAATCTATTCCCATCAATGTATTGATACCTTTAAGAAATATAGCATCATCATCAACGTGATCCGCAACGACATCTGTATAATATTCTTGTAATTTTGAATAATAGGAATAGCTATATACTTGTAATGATAATAAGGTTATCATCATGACATAAAGTGCACGTCCAAACCATTTCAGCATAATATCACACCTTTCTAGAATAGAATACAAGAAATCAGGCTAATTCACAACTAAAAAGTTAAAATTACATAATTTCACTTTACAATAAGGAAAATTATTGTATAATAATAGTTGCGCAATCACACGGCGGCCGTGGCGAAGTGGTTAACGCATCGGATTGTGGATCCGACACGCGAGGGTTCGATTCCCTTCGACCGCCCCATATTTTTTAGGCCCATAGCCAAGGGGTAAGGCAAGGGACTTTGACTCCCTCACCGTTGGTTCAAATCCAGCTGGGCCTGCCAAAAAATAATAAGAAGCTTCAGGGCTTCTTTTCTTTATATAATGAGTTATTCATTTTCAGTATGGTTTTTTACAGGTAGACAATCACTAGAACTTGATATTCAAATTTGTTTAAGTATCAATTAAATTGTTTACTTTGATGAGTTTATAAATATAGTTGAAAGATAAGATAACAAAGTGTTATGTACTTTCTTATTTATATGACTTATATTTATATAACCATCATACATGTTGTTTAGTGTTTTGAATGCTAAATGGTTTTTTATATGATATAATTTATATGATTTTTTTTACTTTCTAATTTAAGAATTCAATTGGAGGAAAGTTCATGTTAGAGATTTTAAGCCGTATTCAATTTGCATTTACCGTTGCATTCCATTTTTTATTTGTGCCTTTTACGATTGGCCTCATTATTTTTGTGTTAATTTTTGAACACAAGTACTATAAGACTGATGATGCAAAATACAAAAAATTATCCGATTTCTTTGGGAATTTGTTTATTATAAATTATGCATTTGGTATTGTTACTGGTATTGTTATGTCTGTTCAATTTGGGACAAACTGGGCAGAATATTCAAGAGCTATGGGTGATGTATTTGGATCACCACTTGTGATTGAAGCACTTTTAGCATTCTTTTTAGAAGCAACATTTACTGGTATCTGGGCTTTTAGAAAGAACCGCATTTCTAAAACTTTCAGATTAGTCACTGTTTGGATGATCTTTATTGGTGTTTTATTATCTTCATTATGGATTATTACAGCAAATGGATTTATGCAAAATCCAGTTGGTGGAACTTGGATTGCTGCAGAAGGCAGAGTTGTTTTTTCTAGCTTCAAAGATTTATTCTTTAATCCTTATTCTTGGTACATGTTTATTCATACAAACCTTTCCGCTATATTACTTACTGGTGTCATTGTAATAGCTATCTCAATGTATCATATTCAAAGAAAGCATCATGCAGATACTTTTAAGATCAGTGCTAAAATAGCTGCTTGGGTCATTTTACTTTCTGCAGTTGCGATGCCTATCACTGGTTATACATATATGAATTTTATTGCTACTGTACAACCTGATAAAATCAATATGATTACGAATGGTGTTTCAATAATGCCAGAAGTCAGTGCGGTATTGCCTATTATCGTAAAAACAGCATTTCACACGATGACAATTTTAGGATCAATATTTATTTTATTTGGGCTATATGTTGTAGTTTTCAATGATAAATTAAAAGAATCTGTCAATTTAAAGAAAATTGCATATTTCATGATTCCATTACCCTATATTGCAATTATTACTGGATGGATGGTAACTGAGATGGGCAGACAACCTTGGATTATATATAATATGATGAAGGTAAGCGAAGGTATTTCATCTGTACCAGTTGCACAAGTATGGTTTAGTATTATACTACTCGTCGTATTTTATGTCATCTTATTTTTCATGGACTATTATTTATCAATAAAGGCCATAAAAAAAGGTTTTGAAGGAGAATTATAATGCATGAATTATTAGGAATAATCGCATTTGGAATCATTGGGCTTGCTTACTTTATCTATCTAGTTCAAGAAATTCCAATCATAGGTGTAGGTATTTTAAATATTTTCATCGCACCAACAAATGAAGAAAAAAAGAAACTTCAATCTATTGCTGGTCTTTATTCAGATGGTGTTGAAGTATGGCTCATAGTTGCTATTGGATTGACATTTGCTGCATTTCCTCATGCATTTGGCCAAATATTCAGTGGTATTTATGTTCCTGCATTTTTACTTTTAGCTGCACTTATTTTTAGAGGTTTAAGTGTTGAATTATTATTTAAAGATGATCATCCAAAATGGATCAAATATATGAGCTTAGCTTGGAGCATTTCTGGGATCCTTTTAATGTTTGTACTTGGTGTATTTTTCGTAACTATCTTTACTGGTTTTCCATATGAGAATGGTGCAATGAGCTTTAATGTATTAAGTATTTTTTCTACGGCATCGATGAGTGGTGGTTTATTAATGATTGCTCTCGCATTGATTATTGGTGCAGTGTGGATTAAGTTTAATCGTTTACCTGAACTTAGCGAAAAAGCATTGAAACTGATAAAAAAATATGGCATTATTTATGCTGTGCCACTTTTATTCTCAATTGTATTGATGGGAATTAATAACAATGTCACATCTATTGTTTCTGGTCAATTGTTTTTAGCAAATCCATGGATGATTGCATTACCACTTGCAAGTTTATTCTTTTTTATTTTAGTGACTTTATTTGGTCACTTGAAAAAAGTGGGGCTTCTTTATGGATCCTTTGTAGCTGGCGTCAGTTTGTTTTTCTTAAGTGGATTTTTAGGCACATATCCTTATATACTGTTTTCTGAAGTTGGATTTAGTGAAGGTATTACAATTACGGATTCCATGGCATCTGAGACTGCACTTGTCGTCATGAGCGTCGTGATTTTGATTGTCTTACCAGTAGTCCTACTTTATCAGGGATACAAATATGTCTATTTTTTAAGAAAGGATCAACATTAATATGGATGCAAAAATAAAAAATAGATTTGATCGTCATTCTTTAATTGACGCAAAAAAACTTAAGTTTATTGAAAAAGCACTATTAATCATCGTCTCTTATTTGGTTTTGATGACGATTTTTCAAGATGGTTTCATATTCGGTCTCAAGCATGCACTTAATGTATTCATTGCAATAACGATCGTCAGAGAACTCGAAGTGTTATATTATGCTCATGAACGCAAATTAGATCGAGCACAAGCAAAAGAATTTGTCAAATCTGATTATGCACTTATCACAGCACTTTCAATGAGTGTTTTTATTCCTTTTAATACACCTATTGTTGTTGTAGCAATTGTTGCTGCATTAACTGTTTTTGTAATAAAAATTATTTTTGGTGGATATGTATATAAAGTATTTTCTCCAGCATTATTTGCCTATCTTTTATTGAAATTAGGTTTCGTAAATGCGATTGGTGCTAATACATTTGATAATCAGTTATTTACAGCACTTGCGAATACTGGACTATTTTCGAATTATATTAATTTTGCTATTAATTACGACTTTCAAAGTGGATTTGGTCTTGCTTTATCAAGTGGTGTTATTTTGTTTGGATTCTTTGCTTTATTATTAATCATTAAAAATTTCAAGCAAGCTATCACACCTATCGTTTTTATATTCACATATATCTTGGGGTACGTTTCAATCATAGGATCAACTGGATTATATGAAAGTATCATGAATGTTCCTTTTATGTTTATTGCAATCTTTGTGCTGTTTGACCAAACATTAGTACCTACAAGTCGCACTGGAAAAATATTAGCAGCATTGTTACTTTCAGGAATGACCATGATCTTTACGGTTGCTGGTCAAATGGAAGCTCTCGTTTTTGGAGCATTATTTGTTCAGATGCTTACACCATTGATGAATCAATGCAAATGGATTACGGCTGAAGATGGAAGCGATCAAAGTAGCGAAGCTGCAAGTGCAAGAAAGACCATCAATTATGTATTGGTTGTTTTGGTATTGGTAGTAGGTATTCAATTATCGTGGAATTATTATAGTCCAAAGATTGGTTTGCCATCTGTAGACGTTTTACAATATTTTGAAGATACCTATGACAGAGTTGATTTTGAACAAAATTTAACCTCATCAAGAGATTATAATATCGATGCTTACGATACCATTCAAGGTGTTTATGAAATTCTTAGTATTGATACAAAAGAAATTGTAGCGATTGTGTACGATACCTTAACCGAAGGAAGAAACGGTCCGATACACGTTGTTATAGCCGTTGATCCTTATACAGATATTATTGTTGGATATGTGGTTGTTTCTCAACTTGAAACTGAAGGATTAGGTTCACTTTATGCAGAACAAGACGTGATTGATACGATTATCAATCAATCGATCAATAATTTTGCTATTGATTTGATTACTGGTGCGACCGTCACGTGGGATGCATATGAATTGATTATTCAAGATGTTGTTGCAAACTATTCTAATGAGGACGTTAGTCTCAATGAAGGTTCAGGCGTAGATGTCCTACAATATTTTGAAGATACATATGACAGATTGAGTTTCAAACAGAATCAAACACCAACAAGAAGCTATAATGTAGGTGCTTACGATACCATTCAAGGTGTTTATGAAATTGTAAGTATTGATACTTCAGAAATCGAAGTCATCATTTATGATGCCATAACTCAAGGTAGAAATGGTCCAATACATGTTGTTATAGCTATTGATCCATATACTGATACAATTGTTGGATATGTGGTTGTTTCGCAAAGTGAAACTGAAGGTATTGGCTCACTTTACACATCAACTGATGTAATCAACACCATTATAAATCAAGATGTAGATGACTTTAATATTGATTTAATTGCAGGGGCAACAGTCACATGGGATGCTTATGATTTGATGATTCAAGATGTTGTTGATAATTATACAAATGAAAATGTGTCACTGATGACAGCAATTGATGTATTACAATATTTTGAGTATGCCTATGATAGAGCAGATTTCACTCAAGATCAAACACCATCAAGAGATTATAATGTGGATGCCTATGATACCATTACTGGTGTTTATGAGATTATTGATAATGATGATTCATCCATAGAAGTACTTATTTATGATATCGTAACACAAGGTATTAATGGTCCTATACACATAGTTATTGCTGTAGATCCATATATTGATACCATCGTTGGTTATGTTGTCGTATCTCAAAGTGAAACCGAGGGTTTAGGTGCACTTTATGCAGGACCAATTATGATCAATTCCATCATCAATCAACTTGTTGATGACTTCAATATTGATTTGATTGCTGGTGCAACTGTCACATGGGATGCATTAGAATTAATGGTTCAAGATGTGGTTGCAAACTATACGAATGAGGATGTTAGTCTTAAGGTTGTAGTTGATGTATTACAATATTTTGAGTATGCATATGATAGAGCAGATTTCACTCAAAACGAAACACCAACAAGAGATTATAATGTGGATGCCTATGATACCATTACTGGTGTTTATGAGATTATTAGTAACGATGATTCATCCATAGAAGTACTTATTTATGATATCGTAACACAAGGTATCAACGGTCCTATACACATTGTTATTGCTGTAGATCCCAATATCGATACTATCGTTGGTTATGTTGTTGTATCTCAATTTGAAACTGAAGGTCTTGGTGCACTTTATGCTTCACCAGTGATGATCAACTCCATCATCAACCAAACTGTAGATGCATTTAATATTGATTTGATTGCAGGTGCAACTGTCACATGGGATGCATTAGAATTAATGATTCAAGATGTGGTTGCTAATTATACGAACGAGGAGGTAAGTCTCAATGGGTAATGATATTAAAAATGAATTGAAAAATATACTTAATCAAGGCATTTTCAAACATAATCCTGTGTTTGTATTAGCACTTGCTTTAACTCCAGTTCTAGCAGTTTCTAACACAATAGGAAAAGCTTTAGGATTAGGAATGACCGTATTATTCATTATGGTACTTTCAAATCTTATTGTCTCTATATTTAAATCAAAATTATCAGATGAAGTCATGACAATTGTCACACTTGCTATCGTTGCATTTTTTGTCACGGTTGCTGAAATGATTATTCAGGTTCGAAATATCGCTTTATATGAAGATTTAGGTATTTATTTACCATTAACAGCAGTAAGTGGTCTCATTCTTCATAGAGCATTATCATTTTCGAAGCAAAACAATGTCATAAAAAGTGTTGTTGATGGTTTTGCATATGGTGTTGGTTATTTAGTTGCTTTAATCATTATCACGATCGTTAGAGTTATAATCAGTACAGGAAGCATGACTTTATTCAATATGCGTATGCAATTATTTGATTCAGTTTATTCATTTGATTTAGCAGATACTGCTTTTGGTGCTCTACTTATCGTAGGTCTGATTTTAGGTATCTTCAAGACGTTTCAACAAAGAGGTGAAACAAAATGATTGAATTTACTTCATTAGCTCAACTTATCGTAGCTACAATCTTTTTGAATAATGTGCTATTATTCTCCTTTTTAGGATTGGAGTCAGTAACAACAGTTGAAGAAAAACCTAAAAACGCACTTAAATTAAGCATTGCGTTATTATTTGTTTTACCACTTGTGAGTGTTATAAGTTTTTGGATTTACCATAATGTACTATTGAAAGTAAATGATACAGGAGATATACTTAGAGATGTAACATATCTTCAGACCTTTGTCTTTGTTATCACAATTACTGTGGTTGTCGTCATTTTTAATGTGTTGATTAAAAAGGTTTTTCCAAAATTACATTCATTCTTAGGTCAACAATCTATTCAATTGGTATCAAATACTGTAGTTCTTGGTGTTTTGTTAATCAATATAAGTAGTGTTGATACACTTGCAAATAGTTTTTATTTCAGTGTATTTGCAGCAATAGGATACGGTTTGGTATTGATGATTTTAACATTTATAGAAAAGCAACTTCAAGATGCACCAATACCTAAAGGATTTAAAGGATTGCCATTACAACTCATTATCCTTTCAATCATTGCATTAATCTTTTACGGATTGAGTGTTTAGGAGGATTATGATGAATACAATTGAAACAAATAGTCAAGAAATAAAACAAGAAACTCCAAGAGTAAATCACAAAAATCTTATCATCATGTCTATTTTGCTAGTCGTGCTTTTACTTGTAGGTGCTTTTGTATATACATTCTATGTATTACTTATGGGTGCTGTAGCAATCGTAACTGCTTTAGTCATTGAGTATGTTTTTGCTCGTGTTAGAAAACTAGATTATGGGAAAGACATATATGGCGCATTTGTAACTCCGCTTATATTTACATTGCTCATGCCACCTGAATTGCCATTATATATGGTTGTCATAGGTGTAGGGTTTGGTGTATTTATGGGTAAAAGCATATTTGGAGGATTAGGACACAATATCTTTAATCCCGCACTTGTAGGTTATTTATTTTTACTTGTAACATTCCCTGTTCAAGTAGGTCAATCATTTATTGATCCAAGTACAGGCGAGCTTTTACAATCCATAAGTATTTCAGACTTAACATTTACAGGAACTATCGATCACTTATTGGGTCTCATGCTAGGCCAATATGCAAACACGATTGGTTCGACTGTCATGGCAGCTGTATGGATTATTGGAGCAATCTTGCTATTTCTAAAAATAGCAGATTGGAAAATCCCACTGACAATATTAGTTGCTTCCGCAGCATTTACTGTTATTTTAGGAAGATTTTATCCAGAACAGTTTCACGACGCATTTTTCTCATTGTTTTTAGGCCAACTCATGTTTGCAGCTTTCTTTGTAGCAACTGATCCTGTATCTGGACCTCAAACGACTAGAGGAAAAATTCTATATGGTATAGGCATTGCATTGATTACTGTAGTCATCCGTGGTTTAGCAGATGCTGCAGAAGGTGTCGTATACGCAATCATTATCATGAATGCAGTTTCACCTATGCTTGAAAAGAGCTTAAAGGAGGAAGATGAATCATGAAACAGTACATATCTTTAATCATCTTTATCGGTGTATTAGGGTTCATTACATCACTTGCTTTTGTTGGTATGGATCTCTTATTTTCAGCTAGAATTGAAGCTAATGAAAATGCAGCTCTGTATCAAGCGATTTTATTACATAATGATGAGACGTTTACAGAATCCACATATTTTAGTGTATTTGAATCAGTTATCGTTGTAGAAGATTATGTCGTTAATGGTCAAGATGTCAAGCTTTACATCAATACTGATACAAATCATATTTCATTCATATTTGGTATATTTGATGCAAGTGGTTATATCGATGATATTGTTGGTGTATTAACAATTGAAGATGATTTCAAAACGATTGTTGATATTACCATCTTACAACAAGGAGAAACTCCAGGTTTAGGTGGTAAAGTGGTTTTAAGAGAGTTCTTAGATCAGTTTGTTGGACTAGAATTAGATGATACTACTGAATTTCCAGTTGTCATTGGACCTATAGGATCTACTGAAAATGCTCCAAATGAAGTTGATCAGATTGCTGGAGCAACCAATACTTCTAACGCATTTCAAGGCGTTTTAGCAGAGAGTTATTACATTTATAAAGATCTTTGGGAAAGTAGAGGGCAATAATTATGAACTTAATTCGTATAAAATATACAAAGTGGTTTAATATTTTTAAGAATGGTATTAAAACGAATAATCCTATTTTTGTTGCTGCTCTAGGTTTATGTAGTGCACTTGCAGTTAGTAATACGGTTGAAAATGCGATTGCCATGGGTCTTGGTGTTACATTTGTAACAATGGTAAGTTCTATGTTTGTTTCTATGTTTAGAAACTATATACCATCAAAACTAAGAATTGTGACTTATATGGTCATCATTTCAACTTTTACAATATTCGTTCAAAAATTCCTTCAGGCATACTTTCCTGATATTTATAGCTCATTAGGAGCTTATGTTGGTTTGATTATTACAAACTGTATTGTTATGGGTAGAGCTGAAGCATTTGCTGTTAAAAATCCATATCGTTACTCATTAATTGATGGATTTGCAAGTGGTATGGGATATACATTTGTGCTTGTCTTTGTAGCTTTGATTCGTGAACCATTGGCGTTTGGTACCATATTAGGATATCAAGTCATGCCTGCTGGATTTACGTTATGGGCATCTATGGCAATTGCTCCTGGTGGTTTCTTTATCTTAGGTGTTATGATCTGGATATTAAGAACCTGGGCAAAGTCATATGAACAGGAGATATAAATCATGTTAGAACTATTTATTAACTCAATATTAAGCAATAATATAGCATTAACACTTATATTAGGTATGTGTCCCTTGATTGCAATTTCTACGAATGTTAGAAATGCAAGAGGTATGGGAATTGCAGTCATTTTGGTTGTGACCATTACTGCAGTGATAAATTATCCGATTTTTCAGTTATTGAAGATGACTGGAACTGAAGATGTTAGCTTATTGGTGTTTATTATCACAATTGCTGCAACAGTTCAGATTTTAGAATTATTGTTAGAAAAGTATATACCTTCACTTTATTCTGCATTTGGTATATATTTACCACTAATTACTGTTAACTGTGTTGTCTTAGCAGTAAGTCAATTTTTCGTCAATAGAGATTATACTTATGGACAAACAACCGTATTTGCTTTAGGATCATCAATTGGATGGTTACTTGCAATTGTACTGGTAGCATCTATTCGTGAAAAACTTGCTGTTTATGGAAACTTACCCAAAGGTTTAAAGGGAAAAGCCATCGTATTTATGATTTTAGGTATTTTGGCGCTTGCTTTTGCTGGATTTAGTGGTTTATCATTATAAGGAGGCAGACCATATGTTTATATATTTACCTTTAATCATTGTTGGTGTATTATTACTAATCACAGGTATTCTTATCTTGCTTGACTACGTATTTGGTGGAAGCAGTGAAAAGCAAATTACACTTAATAATGATACCAAATTGACTGTTACAGGTGATGACTTTGTATTATCAACACTTGCAGCAAACAAAATATTTATCCCATCAGCTTGCGGTGGAAAAGCAACTTGTGGATTATGCAAATTTCGTTTAGTAGATGACGTTCCAAAAGTAAAGCCAACTGAAGAGCCATTTCTTTCTAAAGAAGAAATTGCAGATGGTGTTCGTTTATCATGTCAAGTCAAAGTTAAAGACAAAATGAAGATTATTTTGCCAGAAAGTTTACTTACTGCAAAAGAATTTAAGACTGTCGTAACTGAAATAGAAGAATTGACTTATGATATAAAGCGTGTTCGCTTTGAATTAAAAGATCCAAAAACTGTAGATTTTAAACCTGGACAATTTATGCAAATCAAGGTTCCAGGAATTGATGTGATTCGTGCTTATTCATTAGCATCTGATCCTTCTCATACGAATTATGTGGAAATGCTGATTCGTTTGGTTCCAAAAGGTCAGGCAACAACATATGTTCATAAAGCTTTAAGAGTTGGTGATAAAGCAATATTAACTGGTCCTTATGGTGATTTCTTTTTGCAAGAGGATTCAGATAAGCCGATTGTATGTATTGCTGGTGGATCCGGCAAGGCACCTATTCGCTCGATATTATTTAGACTTAAAGAGATGGGCATGTCAAGAAAAGTTCAGTACTTCTTTGGTGCTAAATCTTTGAAAGATTTATATTATACAGAAGAGTTTGAAGCTTTACAAAAAGAGTATCCTAATTTTGAGTATATTCCTGCATTGTCTTTGCCAGATGAAAATGATAACTGGACAGGAGAAAAAGGACTTATTACTGAAGTGTTAGATCGCAAAACTGGTGATTTAACTGATTATGAAGCTTATTTGTGTGGCTCTCCAGGTATGATTAAGGCATGTATCAATGTCTTAAACAAACATAAAATTAAGACTGAAAACGTATTTTTCGATGAATTCTAACGATTTTAATCGGTATAAAGTTCAATGGAGCTTGCTATTTGTAGCAAAGCTCTCAATAGGGCTATAGCCAAGCGGTAAGGCAAATGGCTCTGACCCATTCACCGCTGGTTCAAATCCAGCTAGCCCTGCCATCTAATATTAAAAAATAGGAACATTGTTTCTATTTTTTTATTTTATAGTAATTTTGAGTGAATCTTCCTACTATAAAGCAGGAGGTAACAATATGAAAAAAACGATGATCTTTTTAATGCTTTTTTGTTTAGGGTTATTTTTGATTCATTTTGAATCAAGAGCAGAAGGAACTGATACTTTTCCAATCGGAAAGAATTATTTGAATTTGAGTAATTTGATCATGATTCCGGGTGATTCTGGGTGTGCATATACGAAAAACCCAATTTTAGTGAAACCTAATCAGCAATATACAATTGTGCTTGATTTTGGCTTTCTTGGACAACATAGTAATTGGCTTGGTGACATCATGATTAGCTTTGAAGAATATCCTTCACATGACATTTATGATGCTTTAATTTTAGCGGATTTCGTCAATGAAAGAGCCTATGTGGAATTTATGCCTAACGATGAGTATATACATATCACGAGTTTACCGATGCTTCCAGAAAATTATGATGCTATCCTTTATGAAGGCTTGTATTCGGACTTTTCTGGGTTTGAACCATACATCGATCAAAATGAAGAGATGGTATATTATGGTGTGCTTCCAATTGATTTTGATGAAAACATGACTGCTGAAGAAATAAAGGCCTATATCCATGCAAGTAATCCAGATGGAACTCCCATAAGTTTTGAAACCGAATCTGATGAATATTCATCAGGAACAAAGACACCAGGTAATTATCAAATGGTCTTTATTACTGAATACAATTTGATTTCAAAAAGATATTATTTAGAAGTCAGGGTATTTGATCAAGCTGCTCCACTCATTATTGATCCCGGTATCATTTCTATCCCCTTAAGTGAGAAGGCAAGCTTAAGCGAGATCAAGCAGATGATTAGTGTCACTGATAATGTCGATTTGATGAGTTCTAGTGACCTAATAATCACTTTTGATACCTATTCATCAGCAATCACTGTAGGGACATATGAGATTACATTTCAAGCAATTGATTCAAGTTCGAATGAATCTTCACGTACGGTTACAATCAATTTGATTGATTTGAATGGTCCACAAATTACTGGCCCTAATGATATTTATCTTTATACATCAGATAACCCATTATCTATTGAACAGATTAAGGATTACTATACATTTATTGATGATGTGGATGGGACAAATGTAGGTGTTATATTTACAGTTGATGAGTATCAACAAACTCAAATTGAAGGTATTTATGACATAACGATCAAAGCGGTTGATCAACAGCTGAATTTTAAGGTTAAAAATATCAAGATACATGTCATTGAAAACCGCGGTCCAGTGTTCTCAACAGATGAGATTGTACTTGATATTGATACCGCTGATGCAATGACAGAACAAGAAATCATCGATTGGTTTGTGAACCACACCTTATCGATGGGCTTTGATGTCTCACATGTGCGCGTCCTATATAATGAATATGAGAAACATCAAGATGTGGATGGTAGTTATTATGTTTACTTAAACTATGAGGTAAACGGGGAAACAACTTTATCACGTATCAGACTTGATGTTGAAGAGGCTAGTTCAGATATCAATTTCTTACCATTCATAGTCATCGGTGTACCTTCAATTGGTGGTTTAATAACCGTTTTTGTCTTAAAGAAAAAAAACAAGTAATAATTTTAAAAAGAATTGACACTCTTTAAAAAAAAGGGTATAATTCTTTTTGCGCGGGTATGGCGAAATTGGCAGACGCACTAGACTTAGGATCTAGCGCCGCAAGGCGTGCAGGTTCAACTCCTGTTACCCGCACCATAATTAAAAAAGAGACGACTTGGTCGTTTTTTTATTGAGAATAAACATTTTTAGAAGTTTTGTAATATGATGTGAAAATGTAAAAAAGCATTAAAAACTTTCTGAAAATGATGTATAATAAAAATGTTGATTAAACTACTCTTTTTGGAGGTAACTATGTTAGAGGTTGGAACAAAAGTCAAAGACTTTACTTTGAATGATGCATTTGGGAAAGCACACGCCTTATCAGACTATCAAGGCAAGACAGTAGTTATCTATTTTTATCCAAAAGATGATACACCAGGCTGCACAACACAAGCTTGTGCCTTTAGGGATGCCTATGATGACTTCAAGAAAAATGATATTGTTGTTCTTGGTATTAGTAAGGATTCTCCAGAAAGTCATAAGTTATTCATCGAAAAATATGATTTGCCATTTATTTTATTGAGTGATGAAGCACTTGATGTCATCAATTACTTTGGTGTTTATGTTGAAAAAAGTATGTATGGTAAGAAATATATGGGTGTCAGTAGATCAACATTTATTTTAAATGGTTCAGGTATCATTACACATGTTTTTGAAAAAGCATCTCCAAGTGAGAATGCAGACGATATATTAAAGGTTCTTAAATAAGGATTAATCAGGAGGTATTATTATGGTAGCAAAAAAAGTTATTAAATCCATGGATGGTAATGAAGCTGCAGCATATTGCTCTTATGCATTTACTGAAGTAGCGGGTATTTACCCAATTACTCCATCCTCACCAATGGCACAATATGTTGACCTTTGGGCATCAGAAGGCAAGAAGAATTTATTTGGAATGCCAGTGAAAGTCGTAGAAATGCAAAGTGAAGCTGGAGCAGCTGGAACTGTACATGGTTCATTGCAAATGGGTGTATTAACCACAACCTATACTGCATCACAGGGTCTTTTATTAAAGGTTCCTAACATGTATAAGATTGCTGGTCAATTGCTTCCAGGAGTTATTCACGTTGCAGCAAGAAGTATTGCTTCTCAAGCATTATCCATCTTTGGTGATCACCAAGACGTTATGGCTGCACGCCAAACAGGATTTGCAATGCTAGCTTCTACAGGTGTTCAATCTGCTATGGATATAGCAGGTATCGCACATTTAGCAGCAATCAAATCAAGTATTCCTTTCCTTCATTTCTTTGATGGCTTTAGAACTTCTCATGAAGTACAAACTATTGAAGTCGTTGATTATGAAGTTTTTGATCGTTTGCTTGACAAAGAAGCAGTCGCTCAATTTAGATCAAAGGGATTAAACCCAGAACATCCAGTAACTCGTGGGACTGCACAAAGTGATGATGTCTATTTCCAAACAAGAGTATTACAAGCATCATATTATGCAAATGTTCCTAATGTTGTTAATGAATATATGACAGAAATTTCTAAGGTTACTGGCAGACCATTGGCACCATTTGTTTACTATGGTGACAAGGAAGCTACTGATGTTATTATTGCTATGGGTTCAGTCATTGAAACTGCACAACAAACTGTAGATTTCTTGATGGCTCAAGGTAAAAAAGTAGGCTTACTATCTGTTCATCTTTATCGTCCATTTAGTGCTGAGTACTTCTTAAGTGCAATGCCTGGTACGGTTAAGAGAGTCACAGTCTTAGATAGAACAATTGAACCTGGCGCAACTGGAGATCCTTTATATCTTGATGTCAGATCGATCTATTATGGTAAAGAAAATGCACCACTTATTTTAGGTGGAAGATATGGACTTTCATCAAAGGATACAACACCTGCAATGATCAAATCAGTGTATGAAAATATGGCTGGTGAACAAAAAGATCAATTTACGGTTGGTATTGATGATGATGTGACATTTACTTCACTTAAATTCGAATCAAGTGATGAGATTACAGATAAAGATGCAACTGAGTTATTGTTCTTCGGTTTAGGTTCAGATGGTACTGTTGGAGCATGTAAGAATATCACTAAAATTCTTGGTGATCATACATCATTATATTCACAAGCTTATGCATCATATGATAGCAAAAAAGCTGGTGGTGTAACACGTATGCACTTGCGTTTCTCTAAAAACCCAATTCGTTCAACTTATCTAGTTAATTATCCAAATTTCGTATCATGTTCAACAGATACTTATTTGACAAAATACGATATGTTAAAAGGTCTTAAGCAAGGTGGAACATTCTTACTTAACACACAAACACCAAAAGAAGATATTGAAAAATTACTTCCTAATAAGGTTAAACGTCAGCTTGCTCAAAAGAAAGCTAAGTTCTATATTATCAACGCAGTTGATATCGCATATGAAATTGGCTTAGGCAGAAGAATTAATACGATCATGCAATCTGCTTTCTTCAAACTTAATGATCATTTAATGAATGCTGATGAAGCAAACAAATATATGAAGAAATATTCTGAAAAGACATATGGTAGAAAAGGCGATGCAATCGTTCAGATGAACGCAGCTGCTATTGATGCTGGTTATATCAATTTAGTTGAAGTTGAAGTTAAATCTGATTGGTCAGTTCTTGTTGATGAAGTTAAGGATGACTCAGCTTCAAGACCTGATTTCGTTAAAAAGATTGCTGATGTTGTTAATGCCATTGAAGGTGATTCACTTCCTGTATCTGCTTTCTTAGGATATGAAGATGCACACATGGAGAATGGTTCTACTGCATATGAAAAACGCGGTATAGCTAACTATGTTCCAGAGTGGAGATCTGAAAACTGTATTCAATGTAATGCATGCGTATTCGCATGTCCTCATGCTGTCATTCGTGCCTTTTTAGCAGATGGAACAGAAGCTGCAAATGCACCTGAAGGTACGAAGTTATTAGATGCTAAAGGCAAGAATATGGAAGGTATGAAGTTCACCATTCAGGTATCGACATTAGATTGTACAGAATGTGGAGTTTGCGTTCAAGTATGTCCAACTCCAAATAAATCATTAGCAATGGTTCCAATTGGAGAACAATTAGCTATAGGTTCTCAACAGATTGCTGATTACTTCTTTAATGAAGTAACATATAAGAATCTCGGTGTTGATAGCACTAAGAATTTAAGTTTCAACCAACCATTATTCCAATTCAGTGGAGCTTGTGCTGGTTGTGGTGAAACACCATATATTAAAGCATTAACTCAACTATATGGAGATCATATGGTATTTGCAAATGCTACTGGTTGTACATCCATTTATGGTGGATCATTCCCATCTACACCTTATACAACCAATGCTGAAGGCTTTGGTCCTGCATGGGCAAACTCATTATTCGAAGATAATGCTGAATTTGGTTTTGGTATGAAGATTGCTTATGAAACCATAAGAGATCGCATTCAATCATTATTTGTCGATCATCTAGATGAAATGCCTGAAAGCTTGAAAGTACTTGTTGAAGAATGGTTATCAAATCGTAAGAGTGCTGAAATTACTAGAAAACTTAAGAAACCAATCATTGCTGAACTAGAAAAGATTAAGAAACCATATGCAAAAGAATTACTTGATGTTAAAGAATATTTAGTCAAGGTTTCACAATGGATTATGGGTGGCGATGGCTGGGCATATGACATTGGATATGGTGGTATTGACCATGTTATCGCAAATAGCGAAGATGTGAATATCCTTGTGCTTGATACAGAAGTTTACTCAAATACTGGTGGTCAGTCATCTAAATCGGCTCCATCTGGATCTATTGCTAAATTTACAGCAGCTGGAAAGCCAGGTAAGAAGAAGGATTTAGGTGCAATCGCTATGAGCTATGGACATGTCTATGTCGCTCAAATTTCTCATGGTGCTTCTCCTGCTCAAGTCTTAAAAGCCCTTAAGGAAGCTGAAAGTTATGATGGTCCATCACTAGTTATTGCCTATGCACCATGTATTGAACATGGTATCAAAGGTGGTTTGACCAACACATTTGCTCAAGCTAAGCTTGCTACAGAATGCGGTTACTGGCCAACATATCGTTTTGACCCAAGAAAAGAAGCTGAAGGAAAGAACCCATTACAACTAGATAGCAAAGCTCCAGTTTGGGACAAATATCATGATTATCTATTAAGTGAAGCTAGATATGCTCAACTTGCACAAATCAATCCAGATCATGCAGCAGAGTTATTAGATAAGAACTTAAATGATGCTAAGAGAAGATACACAATGTACAAGAGATATGCAGCTATGGATTATTCATTACCTGAAGAAACAAAATAAATGATAATTTAGAGTAAGGGCTTGAACTTAACCAAAGGTTCAAGCCTTTTTTGTTTTCTTCAAAGAAATATACCAAGGTTAATCATAAAAAACTTGACACTGCTAAGCAATCGTATTATGATATTATTAATAATAAAATAAGAGAAGAGGAACAACATGAAAAAAATCATACTCATTTTGGCACTATTTACTTTCCTGCTCTCATCTTGTACACAACCAGAAGAGGAAGTTATTACCTACACAGTTACTTTTGATAGTAATGGTGGTAGCACGGTTGCTAATCAGGATGTTGATAGTGGAGCTCTCGCAACAGAACCAGTAGACCCAACACGTGAAGGGTTTATTTTTGAATACTGGTATACAAGTGATGCAGAAGTTGCTTACGTTTTTTCTACACCAGTGACAGCTGATTTGACCTTAACAGCTTCATGGGAGGAAGTCATTCTAGAAATGACAGATGCAGAAAAAATAGCGATTGATATAGCAGAAATTGAAGCAAATATACTTGTTGATCAATATCAATTGAATTTACCTATCAAAGGAGCAACTTATAGAAGCTCTATTAAATGGACAAGTCAATCAGACTATGTATCAAGTACAGGCTTTATTTTACCGGTTCCATTAGATGATGATACAACAGTAGGTCAAATTACTGGTGAATTTTCACTTAATGGCGTGAAGGTATCTCATGTATTTGAGATTCCACTTTCGCATATGCAACAGGTTGAAATTGTTGATACACGCGTTGTACCATTTACAAATTTAACAACAGAATATACGGTTGAAGATGCAGATGTCAATTTATATTTTGAAGATGGTGGCTATGTGCCATACATCAAAGTTGTAGATTTTTTCAGCTTATTAGAAGGATTTATTGATCCAGCTGTCGAATTTACATTTACAAAAGGTGAAGGCACTCTAGAAATTTTCTACCAATATTATGATGAAGATTACGATGAAACATATGATCTCATTGTTACTATCGATGCCAATGACAATACGATTACGACAAATGATCCTGGATTCTATTGGGCATATGTCTATTCAACTGAAACCAATTATGGTCGCCATATACAGTATGATATAGACAATCCAGATGCAAGTTATGTGGAAGGTGAAAATGTTGTTTATGATTTAGATGACTACAGCTTAGACATGACTGTTTATGAAGGTGAAGTTGTTTTGCCATATTATATCGTCAATCAATTGTTTGCTGGATCAAGCTATTACAATGTTTATTACAATTATGATGGTCTTTATGGTATTTACTCACTACCTGAGTCAGGTAGTAAAGAATATAACTCCATAAAACGCAGTTCAATGAATAATGAAGACATTCCAGCTGATTTATTAGTTCATACATTTAATATGTTAGCATTCGATTTAGACAGTTTCTATGGGCTAAAAGACATCATGGAAGTTGATACTTATTATGATTTATTGATAGAACAAAGAAACAAGCTCTTATTAGATGATCCTGAGGATTTTGATTATGCTATTCGTGATTTACTGCTTAAACAAATTGATGAACCGCATACAAGTTATGGATATTCATCATATTTCAACAAAGTAACTTGGGCTGGTCCAGAAACAAATCAACTCACATATTATGGTTCAAGATTTACACAATGGTACTATGATGGTTTGGTTGCCGTTGATGACGTACTTGAAGCTAAATGGGGTGTCAACCCAGAGGGTGGATGGACTGCAGGATCACCAAATAGACCACATTATTGGTTCTTAAATGATGTATCAGTTTTGTTATCTTTGGATGATTTTTATACAGCAGATATTGAAGAAAGTGCAACATACGATGCAACATTAGCAGCAGATGCACTCAGCTTAAATGATGTAACTGATCTATTAGCTGAGATAGTAGGAGGAACAAAATATTTCTTCTATAATAGTAGCAGTGAGAAATATAATCAATTAGAAGTGTTAGTCAAAGGACTAGATGATAATTATGTAGCAACATATGGTGCTGCACTCGTAGCATTAGGTTATGAATATAAATTAGAAACATCAGCAGATGCTAATAAACAAAATGGATATTATGAGATTACAGTTCCTAGTGAAGATGACCCATTAATTGATGTATCTTATATGGTTCAAATCGCATTTGATGAAGATCTTGGTTTATTTTATCTCGGTATTATTGATAATGTACCTTTAGATTATGCATCTTCTTGGCCATTTACTGTTGATGTATTTGATACTGTGAATTCTGACAGTGCAGTTTATATGGAAATGATGTTTGATCAAATTCTTGCTATTGCTCCAGGTTTAGAAAATGTCATGCTAGATTTGTCTTGGAATACTGGAGGTAACGTCGGTGCATTATACAGAATCGTTGGGTTCATTACCGATCAACCATTTAGAGTAAGCAGTATTGATCGTGATACTGGAGGATTCTCAAGTAGTTATGTAGTTATTGATGGTGTCCCTAATTATTCTCACTTGAATTGGTCTTTATTGATTACTCCAGTTACATTCAGTGCAGCCAATTCGATGGCAACCATTTTTATGGAAAATAATCTTGGACCAATTATTGGGAAACAATCAGGTGGAGGAGCTTGTTCAATCACTCCAATCTTACTTCCAAACGGTACTGCGTTTACAATGAGCAGCAATAATATCAATGCTTATAGAACAGGAACTGGAACAGAAGAAGATCCTTATGTTTATCACAATAATGAATTTGGTATAACTCCTGACTATCCAATTAATATTCAAGACATCTATGATATTGATACTCTTTTACAGGTTTTTGCTGACTAATCTTTCAATTTTGAATAGAATGACGAAAAAAGCATAAAACTAAGTAAAATTTATATAAAGAAGTCCTGTTAGAAAACGTTTTTATTAATATTTATGTGATTGATACTGTATTTTTAGATTTTTGTGGTATAATTATACAAACCAATTTTAAGAAGAAAAGGAGAGAAAAAAAATGAAATTCCCCAAAAAAATGCTTTTAGTATTTACACTTTTATTAGCAAGCGTCGTTTTATTAGCTTGTAAACCAGAAGTGGTAGATGTAGACCCTGTAATCTCAGGTGCTGGTGCTGTAGCAATTGATCTTTATGATGAATTTGATCCTCTTGCTGGCGTAACCGCTACTGATGAAGAAGACGGAACTTTGACAGTTACTGTTACATCGAATAACGTTGACAATACAGTTGTTGGTACATATCAAGTTGTCTATACTGTAACTGATAGTGCTGGTAATGTTGTTACTGTTACTAGAGTTGTTACTGTTAATGCTCTTGCAGTTGAAGATTATCCACTTGCACAATATTTAAGTGGTGTTGATTTATCTAAACTTCCTGCAGAAGATAAAGGTATCCTATTTGCTGCTGCTGAACGTTATCTATTAGAAAACGTATATGCAGGCGTGCCACTTTACACTAGAGCTACTAGAGTAATGTATTCTGACAGAGTTCAATTATTCAGCCCAGAATATAATGGTGTTTTAGGATTCGGTACTGGCTTCTCACAATTCTCTGAAGACGATTCAAATGTCTTAATGTATGGTAGCACTTATGGTAACGTAGGCGAATATACATGGAGAGCATCATTCAATACAGACCCAACAAGTCTAAACCCATGGAATGCTGATGATTCAAACACAGCTACATTTACAGATTTGTTTAATGGCGCATTGTATGATTTCTATTTCGATGCTTCCAAGACAGGTTATGAAATTTTACCAAGTTTGGCTAAATCTGAACCAATCGCTGTTAATCCAACAGTCACAAATGGTAAGACATATGCTAAGATTTGGCAAATCGAATTAAAAGATGATCTCAAATGGGCTTTCCATCCAGATACTGATACTTCAGCACTTCCTGCTGGATATGATGATCTAGATGCATCTGACTACTTATGGACATGGCGTTATGCGCTTGAACATGACTGGTTCAGAGCTAGAACTGGTGGCGGAGACTTTGTAAGCCAAGGTATTAAGAACGCTGCTGAATTCCTAAATGGTACTGCTACTTGGGACCAAGTTGGTCTTCGTATGGCTGCTGGCAAGACAAACACACTAGAATTTGAATATACAAATGAAAAGAGTACATTCGATTTCAAATATGGTTTCTCTGGTCAAGTCTTAACTCCAATCAACCAAGAATTATTTGAAGAACTTGGTGAAGATTATGGTATGACTCCTGCTGATGTTGCTTCAAGTGGTATTTATGTATTTGAAACTTGGACTCCAGGACAATTATTAACTTATACTAAGAATGAATTACATCCTGATGCTGCAATGTATCATTACACTGGTTACCAATATCGTTATGTTGATGGTTCAGACAATATTTTTGCTGAATTCTTAGCTGGAAGACTTGAAAGTGCTTCAGTTCCTGCATCAGAAGTTACAAATTACGCATCAGATCCACGCGTAAAGACTGCTCCAGATGCTACAACATGGCGTTTAATGATTAATGCATTCGGTACAGAAGAAGCTAGAGATGCTTATATTGAAGAATTCCCAGGTGTTGGTCTAAGTGAAACATTTGTTCCAGAACCTATTCTACAATATCTTCCAATGCGTCAAGCTTTATATTATGGTTTTGACAGATATTATGCAGCTGTTGATCTAGTTAAACTTTATTTACCAGCTCATACATTATTTGCTCCAACCTATTTCCTTGATGGTGAATCAGGACTTTCTGTTAGAGGTACTGATGCTGGTCAAGCAATCGTTGATGACTTTGGTGGTGGATCTAATGGTTACTTCCCAGATGCTGCACTAGATTTATTTAAAGATGCAGTAGCCGCTGGTATTGCTGATGGATTCTATACTGCTGGTACAGCACAAGCTTATACTGAAATTGAATTGGTATTAACTTATGCATCAAGTGGTAATACATCTGCACAAGCTATGGTTTCTAACATTAAAGAACAATACGAAGAATTATTAGTTGATGAAGTTAACTTTGTTAAAGTCATTATCACTGTTAATGATGTTGCGTTCCCAAATAACTATTATGATTACATGATGGTTGCTAATACTGACTTAGGTATTGGTGGTATTAGTGGTTCATTATTAGATGCTCCAAGTTTCTTGGATGTATTTGCTGATGACAACCGTGGTGGATTTACTCTTAACTGGGGTATTGACACAACTACACCAAATATTCCTGTTGCATATACTAACCTAGAAGGTAAAGTAGTTTATGAAATGTGGAGTTATAATGCGTTAATTGAAGCATTAACTGGTAAGATTTATGTTAAGAACGGTGGAGAACAAACTTCATGGTCAAGTGCTGACGATTTAATCGATGCATATCTTGATATGAATGGTGAAGTTCTTGACTCTTCAAGTGACGGATCAGTCTTAGCTGGATATGTATTAGGTGATGATTTGGCTACAATCGCTGCAGATGAAGGATTTGATTCTTTAGTTGCTAAGATTGTTGTTACTGAAAGTGGAGCTAACATGCTATATGTTATTTCTCTTGAAGGTTCAAATTACAGCATGTACGATCAAGCTGCTCTATACACAACTGCTGATGCTGCAATCGAAGCTGACTCTGGTTATGATTTAATTGCTCCTGCTGTATTATTAACAACAGATGCTGAAGTTGCTGCTAATGCTTACATCGCTGCAAGCTATGGTTACTTAACAATTGCTGAAGTTGCTGAAGAAACAGGCGCTCCTGCTGAATTTGTTGAAGTTTACGCTTGTGATTGGAATGGTTGGTCAGATGCTTATGTTGTAGTTCACATTGGTGATTACTTCATTGGTTGGTACTGGTTATAATTCTCAATAATTAATTTAAACATTTACATTTAAACATTTACAATAATTAAATAGTAATAAAAGGGGTGCTGTCGATAAATATAGATTTATATGATGGCCCCCCTTATTATGCTATTTACATCGAATTTATGTGCTATTATTATTAATAGAATTTGATGTAATAACACATGAACTATGATATAATTAAAAAAAATAAGTAAGGAAGAGACGAGATGACAAAATACATTATTCAAAGAGTCGTATGGATATTCATTATCTTATTTACAACACTCACGATTACTTTTGTGTTGCTTAAATTAGCACCTGAATATCCGCCTACAAAAAATGAAGAAAAGGACACCTGGTTAGAAAAACAAGTAACAGATGGGTTCTATACCTCTGAATATTACGATGCTAATGATCCTCAAGCTATGCTTCAAGTAAGTATCATAAGAGATACACATCCCGGGATTAATAGAACAGTATTCATCGTAGCACCAGTAAGAGATAGTACCATTGTCAAGATTTTCTACCGTGTACCTATTGCAACTCAATATTTCAGATGGTTAGAAAATGTCATTAGAGATTGGAATTGGGGTACTTCAACAAAAATTAGGGTTAATGTGCCAGCATTTGATATAATATCAGCAAAAATGCCTTTGACATTATCGATTAATTTGGTATCTTTACTCTTTTATTTACCATTCGGTTTTCTATTTGGTATATTAGCTGCACTCAAAAAAGATACTTTCGTTGATAACTTTATGCAAATTGTTGTCATGGTCTTTTTATCTGTGCCAGCTCTAGTTTTCATATTAATTTTGATTATTCTACTGAGTTATAAGATGAATAATTTCCTGCCTTCGTTATTCCCTTTAGTAGGGGTTGAATCGAATGCGGAAGTAGCAAAAGGATATATCATACCAGTACTTGCAGTTGGTTTACCATCGATTGCAGGGTTAACAAGAATTTTACGAGCTGAGTTATCCGAAGTATTGACTTCAGAGTTCGTTTTACTCGCAAAAACCAAAGGTTTGAGTCATACACAAGCTGTATTAAGACATGCTATTAGAAATTCGTTGGTTCCTATGGTTCCAATCGTTATTGGTTCATTTGCAGGCCTACTTGGTGGTTCTTTCATCTTAGAAAGAGTTTATGCAATACCAGGTGTTGGTAGAGTTACATTGCAGGCTTTAGCTACAGCTAATTATGATTACAATGTTATTATGGTTTCAAGTGCTTTTTATAGTACGATCGGATTATTTACCGTACTGATTGTCGACCTTTCATATGGATTAATCGATCCACAAATCAGAATGGGGGCTAGAAAGTAATGAGTCAAAAAGAATATAGTAAAGACTTTTTTACATTAGTCCAAGAAAATGAACGTCTTTTAGATAAACCGCTTAAGACTAAACAATTAAGCTATTTTCAGGATGCAATGTTAAGATTCACCAAAAATAAATATAATGTTATTGCGACAATTATCTTATCATTTATGATTTTATTATCAATATTTGTCCCAATTCTAACACCAAAAGACTTATACACTCAAACAAACTCTTCACTCGTTACACTTCCTCCTAGAGTTCCATTATTGGAAAAATTAGGTATTATGGATGGAACAAAGGAATTTGAAGGCCAACCTGTTGATTTATCGACAATTGATCCCGTTACAGGACTTGGTTATCCAACAATTGGTTTCCAACCAGAATACATCTTAATGGATACATTGAAAAATGAAGAAATCATTGGTGCTGATAGAAGTGAACTATTTGTTGGTGGAACTAATGATTTATATGTGAACTTTGATCGTTTAGCATATGCTATTATTACGCCAACGATTCATAATTTTGTTACTGGTCAAACTATTGAAGTTGATATTGATGAACTCGTAGGTAATGGTGTTGTTAAAGTTTATTTAGCAGCTACTTTATCTGATGAAGGAATTGCTTCATGGGATGACCTGACTTTACTTGGTACTATTTCTACTACAGGTGTTAGCACCATAGATCCATTCACATCGATTACTTCAGGTACACCAGGTTATGTAATTTATAAGTATGAATTACCAAGTCCTAGCGTATCAGGTAATGATTTTGTTTCATTCAACTCAGTTGGTATAAAAAACGCAAGTGATGCAGTTGTCGTTACTTATACAGGATATAACTTGTCAACATTTAATCTATACTCACTTAGTGATGTTTTAGAAAATGGACGTTATGTTAGAGATAATGCAATTATGGTCGTAGCTTCTTTTAGATATAACGTTTATGAAGCATTATTTGGTGATAAACCTAGAACTATTGGCGAAGTACAATATCAAAAGATTTTAGATGATAATCCTGGCATGGAAGATTCAATTGAAGTAGATCCACTGGATCCAAATGCATGGACTTTTGGCGAAGGATTCCCTTTAACAGAAGTGACTGGTATTACTCAGATTACGATTGCCGGAAAAATCTATAGAAACTTTAATGTCATGATGAACGGAGCATATGACCTAGGATTTGAAACTGCTCCATACTTCTTATTTGGAACCAATGTATTTGGACAAGATCTATTTACTTTGATTTGGTTAGGTCTAAGAACATCATTATTATTGGGCTTCATGGCTGCACTTGTTAATATCATTCTTGGTGTCATTTGGGGTGCTACAAGTGCTTATTATGGTGGTCAAGTTGATATATTAATGGAAAGATTCACAGATATCTGGGGATCATTCCCTCAAATTACAATGATCGGTATTATTACCGTATTAATTGGACCAGGTTTTACCGCTTTATTTATCTTCATGATTTATGATGGATGGATAGGCGCTGCAAAGGTTACTAGATCACAGTTCTATCGATATAAAGGCCGTGAATATGTACTTGCAGCAAGAACTCTTGGTGCATCGGATCGAAGAATCATATTTAAACATATCTTACCAAATGCTTTAGGAACCATTATCACTAGAGTTATCTTAAGTATTCCTACAGTTATTTTCCTTGAAGTTAACCTATCTTATTTAGGGTTTGGTATTGGTAATGGTCAAGCTTTAAAAATTGGACCAATCTCATTAACAGGTACATCAATTGGTGTTATTTTGAATGATGGTCAACAACAAATTTTCGCTGGTAATCTTTGGATGGTTGTCTTCCCAACAATTATCACATCAATATTGATGATTACTTTTAATATGTTCGGGAATGCATTGCGCGATGCACTCAATCCACAGTTAAGAGGTAGTGAATAATGAGTAGAGAAAAAATATTAGAAGTAAACAATTTATGTGTGTCATTTAAAACACCTAATGGTCTCGTTAGAGCGGTTAGAGACGTTTCATTTGACCTTTATAAGGGAGAAACACTGGCAATTGTTGGTGAATCTGGTTCAGGTAAATCTGTAACCAATCGAGCTATCATGGGTATTTTGGCGCGCAACGGTATCATTGATGGTGGAGAAATATTATATAGCAATCAAGATTTAACGAAGCTTTCTGAAGAAAACTTCCATTTGATTAGAGGTAACAAAATTGGTATGATTTTCCAAGATCCGCTATCAAGTTTAAATCCTATTATGAGAATCGGTAAACAAATTACAGAAGCAATGCTTGTCAACGGTGACCGTGTTAAAAATAGACAACATGACTTATACCATAAGGAATATCATGATTATCTTAATATGATAGCACGCATCAAACTTGCTGATAATGAGTTAAAAAATAAAATATTTGAGCTTAACACAAATAAAGAAATTGAAAAACCTGAAAAGAAAGAAAAGATTAAGGCATATAAAGCTAAGCATACAAAGGCTGTTCATGAACTCAAGGCATTATTGCCAGATCTAAAAGCAAAATATTTAGATTCTAAGCATAAGGCTGTTGTTCAGACAAAACAAGAAACTGCTGTTTTATTAGCTGAAAAGAAAGAAGTATTTGCTAAACTTAAGTTAGAATTAGGCAACAAGAGAAATGAACTGAAAGGTCTTCAAAGATCAGAAGATCGATATACAAAAATTGTAGATGAGATCAATCAGATCAAAGAAAAAATTGCTAACAATTCAGAAGAATACACAAGAAAATTCAAGGTTACTAGAAGAGAAGCCTATGAAAAAGCAATCTCAATTATGACAGAAGTAGGTATTCCAGAACCTGAAAAACGTTTTACTCAATATCCATTCCAATTTTCTGGTGGTATGAGACAACGTATCGTTATTGCGATTGCACTTACTGCAAATCCAGAGTTATTGATTTGTGATGAACCAACAACTGCTCTAGACGTTACAATTCAAGGACAAATTTTAAATTTGATTCAAGATATTAAAAAAGAACGTGATTTATCAGTTATTTTCATTACGCATGATTTAGGTGTTGTTGCGAATATGGCTGATCGTGTTGCAGTTATGTATGCTGGTAAGATTGTCGAATATGGAACACTTAATGAAATATTCTACGAACCTAAGCATCCATATACGTGGGCATTGCTATCAAGCGTCCCAGATTTGGATACAAAAGATAAGCTTTTATCTATTCCAGGTACACCTCCAGACATGCTCTTTCCACCAAAGGGAGATGCATTTGCCGATCGAAACCAATTTGCATTGAAGATTGACTTCTATGAAGAACCACCGTTCTTTAAAGTCAGTGATACACATTATGCAGCAACATGGTTGTTACATCCGGATGCACCAAAAATACCAATGCCTAAGATTATTCAAGATAGAGTTGATCGTTTTAAAGCTGAACATATTGAAAATGAAGCTCAAGATAAACTCGATTTGAAGAAAAACAGCAGCAAGAAGAATGAAGGTGAGAATAAATGAACGACAACAGAGAAGAAATGAATGAAAGCAGAGAAGAAATATTAAGAGTATCTGGTCTTAAACAGTATTTCAAACTGGGTTCAGGCAAAAGCAAAATGGTGAATAAAGCTGTTGATGACATTTCTTTTTCAATCTATAAAGGTGAAGTATTCTCACTGGTTGGTGAATCAGGCTGTGGAAAGACTACAACCGGTAGATCCATTATTAAGTTATATCAATCAACAGGTGGAGAAGTTTATTTCCATGGAACTAGAATCTTTAGTGATGTAGCTAAGGAAAAAGAAATATACAAAGAAAAGAAAACTAAGCTTGATGAGCAAAAGAAACTTGAGATGGATAATCTTCAAGAAAAATTGACTGCAGGTAGAATTACAAAAGAAGATTTTACTGAAAAAGTCAGTGCCATCAATGAAAAGTACAATCAAGAACTTTCTGAAGCTCGTGATATTCTTAAGAGTGCAAAAAGAGATAGAAGATTTGAATCAATTGTTGATGAAAAAGCCCTAAAAGCTAGAAATCAGATACAATCATTTCCTGAATATCAGGAAATTGTCCAAAAGTATAAAGAACTCAATAGTAATCTTAAAGCTGAAATAGCAAAAGGTAAGATGGTCGAGAATTCAGCAGAATTGAAGAAATTACAAAAAGAGATTAAATTGAATGAAATTAGACAAAAACAGGATATTGCTAAATTAAAGTACAGCATGATTAATAAAAATCGTTTATTGATGCGCAAGATGCAGATGATCTTCCAGGATCCAATTGCATCGCTTAATCCTAGAATGACTGTCAAGGAAATTATTGCAGAAGGACTTAGAATTAATGGCGTTAAAAATGAAAAAGAAATTGATGATCGTGTTAATGAGGCTTTAAAAACTGTTGGACTGGTTCCAGAACATGCGAGCCGTTATCCACATGAATTCAGTGGTGGACAACGCCAACGTATTGGTATTGCTCGCGCACTTGTTGTTGAACCTACATTCATTATTGCTGATGAACCAATCTCTGCACTAGATGTTTCCATTAGAGCACAGATTATCAATTTGCTTAATGATTTAAGAGAAACAAAAGGCATTACGATTATGTTTATTGCCCATGATTTGTCCGTAGTTAAATATTTCTCTGATCGCTTGGCCGTCATGTATTATGGTCATCTAGTCGAAATTGGAGATAAGAATCGAATTTTTGATAACCCATTACATCCATACACATTATCACTTATGGCTTCGATACCACTACCGGATCCTGAGTACGAAAAGCGCAGAGGAAGAACGGTTAGATATAATCCTGCGAAACAACATGATTATTCTAAGGAAGCACCAAGCCTACGTGAAGTTGAACCAGATCATTTTGTATTATGCAACACTGAAGAGTTCAATAGATATCAAGAGCAGCTCAAAAATAAATGAAATATTTTAGATTAGCAATCATTTTTGTTGCAATACTTGCGCTTTCGTTATTATTACATCTATTGGTTTATCAAAGTGATTTTACGTATGCAAATATATCAGATTCATTATTTGTAGTGAGTATCATCTTGTTCTTACCATCTATTGTAGCAATGACTGGAGCATATCAGTTATTTCATGGATTCCGTTATGTTTTCAAAGTATTCGTGTCACCTTCTTTTAGAAGAAATTATCCTAATTTTAGAGAATATAAAGAAGAAAGACAGACTGAGATTAAAACGACCTTCTTTAAAGAATTACTGATAGCCTCATTCATTATTATGATAGCTTCAATCATTTTAGCTAGAGTTGCAATGTCATGAGTGATGTAAAAAAAATAAACAGAAAATTTCTGTTTGCATTAATTTCATTTATTGTTTATATCCTATTTGTTGTAGCATTTTTGATTTTTGGTGGATATATTATACCAATCGTTAATCTCGTTCTTGTTTTGGATGTTGTCTTATTAATTGGTTCTTTATTTGTCGTATCGGCATATAAAACCAAATTTGATCAATTAACCAATATTTCATATATCATTAAGATTCGTGCAAATCCGGGTGAACCGTTGCCTATGAATCACACACTGACACTTGATTATTATAAAGGTTATTTGCAAAGTCAAGACTTTGTCTTGTATAATCACGATAAACAACATGCATTATATTATCGTTTGACAAAAGATAAAATTAAAAAAATGTTAAGCAGATATATGTTAGAAGTAGTTGTTGTTGAATTTTTAAAATCCGATTCATTTTTTCTAGACATTGTAGATTCTGAAATAGGAAAGATACAACAATTATTCCTTTCAGAAAAGAAGACAATCGATCGAATGCTCATGACTCAGATTAAAGAAATCGACGATTTAGATGATAAAACGAGAGATTCCATCAAGGAAATTGTGTTTTTTAGAACAAGAATTGGAATCATTTCTACAATTAATATAGGGTTGCACAGATCTTCAAAGACTGCAGTATTGCTTTATTCTGATACTTACAGTCCAAGCTTGTATTATCGACATCATGTCGATTTAATCAAAAAAATCATATAAATAAAAGACCTGATCTGACAAACACTGATCAGGTTTTTCTATAAAAAAACTCCCATAAATTGGGAGTTTTAACAAATCAAGAAGTTTTACTTGTTTTCAAGATACAACATTTTTTTCGTTCTAAATAATAGGACAACAGCCAAGATCAAAGATATTGAAGAAGAGATTGTTCTATAGCTTCCTCTACCCAGATAATTTAAATATATATTAAGGGTTGTCAACGCTAAGAACACTACAACTGCAACTATACTCAATATGAGTAACAATTGATAGGTACTCTTAAAGAATGTTCTTGTGCAATCTTGATGTCTAGTTGTATAGAGAGTAAATGAAGGAATAAGTCCTGGAAGCACTGCAGTAAATCCAGTTAGAGCTAGAACCATTTCAATCGAGCCCAAGGTATCAAATCTATAAAGAAATAAATTGATGGATAAGAATGAACTCAGAATTAAAAATGAGAATAGAGGAAAGACATAATTGTCAAATAAAAATGGATCATAGACATGATTTGGTTCATCTACTAATGTCATTCTGCCAATTGATACAACACACAATTGAAATACCAAGGCTTCTGCAAAGAGGATAATTTCTGAATTAAATCCACTAAAAATTGTTGTAATATATGTCAGCGTTTTATAGTTTATTGCTGAAAAATCAAATACTAGAACTGGATTACCCTGAAGGATTTGGTTTTTAATGATACTTGCGGTTTCCAGAATTAACACATATTTGTACATGAATAAACTCAGAAAGTATGAAGCAAGAAGTGCAAAGGAAATATAAGCTACAATTTTCAAGTTTGAACGAGTTAATACAGCATCTTTATTTTTCAACCATGCAACAAGAATGATGAACAACAATAAAAACGATAGTGTCTTCATGTATATTAGGATATCTGGTAATCCAAAGCCCTCCAATACTGGAGCAATATAAATATTTGTTATTATGGTTAAAATATCAAAAACTAAAATGATACCAGTGATGACTGTAATCATTGCTATTTTACTTTGATTAATTCTATTTAACATACTTAACCCACCTTTTTTGATGTTTATTTAATACATTTGACATGTATTAGAATATCATAAAATGATCAAAATTTCTACCCATTCATTTCATTACGTATTTAAAATAAAAAAAATATTCCTATCATCATTTGTTCTTCACTGGATTTAATGTGGAAATAAAAAAAAGACTTCATAAGAAGCCTCTATTTTGAGTGGCTCTTTTATGGTCAATCATTGTGGATGGCAGTCCAATTGATTCACCAATGCGGAGCGAGCGCTTCATATTTTTTGGGAGAAAAATATTTTAGATGTAATCATCATTAAATAAAAGGTAACTAGATTACACTTATATTATATTACAGTGTGAATGAATATTCATGATTATTTTCATAAATTTACATTGAAAACGTTTCCCATATATAGGAAATTCTAATTTAGCATATAAATAGCATAAATAGATGAATTGTTATATAATAGATTTGGTTAAATCAAGGAGGTCTATATGGCAAAATTAGAAATTAAAAACCTTCACGTTGGTATTGAAGGCAAAGAAATATTAAAAGGTGTTAACTTAACAGTTAATTCAGGTGAAGTCCATGCAATTATGGGTCCTAATGGTACTGGTAAATCTACATTGGCTAGTGCACTCATGGGGAGCCCAAAATATGAAGTCACTCAAGGTGAAGCATATTTGGATGGGAAGAACCTTTTAGAAATGGAAGTTGATGAAAGAGCACGCGCTGGATTATTCTTGGCAATGCAATATCCAGCTGAAGTTCCTGGTGTTACAAATAGTGATTTTATGAGACAAGCAATTAAAGCTACTTCAAAAAAAGATATAGGTTTATTTGAGTTTGCTCTGCAATATGAAAAAGCTGTTGAAGATCTGAAGATGCGTCCAGATTTGGCACATCGTTATTTAAATGAAGGTTTTAGTGGTGGAGAAAGAAAAAGAAATGAAATTCTCCAACTTAAAGTACTAAAACCAAAATTCGCTATCTTAGATGAAATCGATTCTGGATTAGACGTGGATGCATTAAAAATAGTTGGCGATAATGTAAATAGTCTGGTAAATGATGAATTTGGTTGTATTTTAATTACACATTACCAAAGAATTTTGGATCATATCACGCCAAATTTCGTTCACATCATGATTGATGGTGTTATTGTATTAACTGGTGGTATGGAGTTAATTGAAAAAATTGATCGTAATGGATATATGTGGATTAAGGATGAGTTAGGTATTGATTTTGTTGAAGGCGAACAATAATGAAGTCAATCGTTATTAAAAACCACGAAGTCACTTCAAAACTTCCGAAAGACTTCATATTTAAAAATCAACAACTTATTATCCCTAAAAACATCCAATATCAAGACCCTATCATGATTACCATAGAAGATGATAACAATGAATCATTTGAGATTATTGTCTCTGAAAATACAAGTATCAAAATTATTTTGGAATTGGCTAGCAAAGATCAGGATGCCAATCATTTTAAGTTTAGCCTCGTTGCTAAGCCAAACAGTCAAGTCAAATATTTACTCGTGAGTGAGCTAGAAAGCAAAAAAGCTTTATTAGAACACTATTTTACTGCTGAAAGAGATGCAAAACTTAATCTCATTGGTGGGTTTGTCAGCAATGTGTTAGATGCGAAAATGCACGTCGACCTCGTAGGTGAAGGTGCTGAAGTGAAGATGAGAGCCATTGCGATTTCATCAGATCAAAACGTACAGAACATCGATGTACTTATTGTTCATAAAGCTCCTGAGACATTTGGCGATATGACAAATATTGGTATTGCAAATAAAGAAGGCAAAATCGTCTTAAATGGCGTTGAAAAAATAGAGAAGGGAATGAAGCATGCAAATGCTTTCCAAACCTTAAAAGGAATCATTATGTCTGATCAAGCTATTGTTGAAGTGAATCCAATTCTGCTCATCGATGAATATGATGTCAAAGCAGGGCATGGTGCAACAATTGGCAAGATTGAAGAAGATGCAATGTTTTACTTAAGAAGTAGAGGGTTGACAAAAGAAGAAGCTGAAAAACTCATTATCAATGGTTTCCTTAATCCTGTGATAAGCGAAATTGATGATGAACCTCTAAAGGAAAGATTTATAAGCGTCGTAAACTCAAGAATATGATAGATTTAGATCGTATTAGAAAAGATTTTCCGATATACAGCAAACAACCTCAATTGGTTTATTTAGACTCTGCTGCATCATCACTTAAATTAAAATCTGTTATTGATCAAGTTGACAGCTACTATTTAACACTCGGTGTTAATGTGCATCGTGGTGCATACGATCTAGCCTATGAAGCAACAAGATTGTATGAAGAAGCTAGAGTTACAGTTGCTGAATTTATCAATGCTAAAAATGAAGAAATCGTCTTTACCAGAGGGACGACTTCATCTTTAAACATGATTGCAGGAAGCTATCGAGATATTTTAAAACCTGGTGATGAGATTATCACAAGCGAACTTGAGCACCATTCATCACTTTTACCATGGATGGTAACAGCTAAACATACGGGTGCCAAGCTTGTTTATATCCCACTTAACAAAGAAGGAAGAATTACAGTTGAAGCATTTCAATCAGTTTTAAGTGATAAGACTAAGATAGTTGCAATAACGCATGTCTCAAATGCAATGGGTTTCTTAACCCCAATTCTAGAAATTACAAAACTAGCTCACCAAAAACAAGCAGTTGTCATTTTAGATGCTGCACAATCAGCACCACACATTGAACTTGATGTTCAAAAGTTAGATGTTGATTTCATGGCTTTTTCAGGACATAAGATGTTTGGCCCATCAGGTGTTGGCGTGCTTTTTGGTAAAAAAGAACTTCTCAATCTCATAGAACCATTCGAATATGGTGGTGAAATGGCAGATGAAGTCAGTAAAGACATAGCGACATGGAAAGATGCACCTTTGAAGTTTGAAGCTGGTACACCTGTAATTAGCGGTGCCATAGGACTAGCAGAAGCCATCAGATATATTAAATCTCTAGGATTAAATGAGATGCATGAACATACACATGCTTTGCAAAAATATACATTAGAAAAACTTTCTCAAATCAAAGGTGTTACAATTTATAATTCAAGCAGTGAAAATCCAGTGATTACATTTAACATTGAAGGTATTCACCCACATGATATTGCAACAATGCTTGATCAGGATGCAGTATGTGTAAGAGCAGGACATCATTGTGCCCAACTTGTTAATAAATTTTTAGATGTGAATTCAACACTTAGAGCATCATTTCATATCTATAACAATTATGCAGATTGTGACACATTTGTTGAAAGCATAATCAAAGCTAAAAATTTCTTTGAAGGATTCTAAGGAGATCATTATGAATATTGAACAACTTTATAGACAAGTGATTATGGAGCATTATAAGAACCCTAAGAATAAGGGTTTTGTTGCTGATAATAGTTATTTGACTATACATTTGAATAACCCATCTTGTGGTGATGAAATGACTGTTCAATTAAAGGTCGAAGATCACATGATAACAGACATCAAGCATCAAGGAACAGGTTGTTCCATTTGTTGTTCTAGTGCCAGTGTGATGAGTGAAACACTTAAAGGAAAATCTATGGATGAAGCAATGAAGATCATCCATGAATTTTATGAATTAATCAAGGGTTATCCTTATGATAAGGATATACTTGTTGGTGATGCAGTTGTTTATCAAGGTGTGGCTCAATTTCCAGCACGTGTAAAGTGTGCGACATTAGCATGGAAAGCAACCGAACAAGGCATCAATAAAATCAAGGAGGATGAAACAAATGGATGACAATAAAAAGAAAATAGACGCCATCATTGGCGATTATCAATTCGGTTTTCATACCGAAAATACACCAGTATTTAATACAGGAAAAGGAATTAGTGAAGAAATTATTACAACAATCAGCAAGCATAAGAAAGAACCAGAATGGATGCTTGATTTTCGTTTAAAAAGCTATCAGAAATTTCTTGAATTAAAGAACCCAAAATGGGGACCTGATTTATCATTTATTAACTTTGATGAATTCACATATTTCATTAAAGCTAGTGATCGTGCTGAAACAAGCTGGGATGAAGTACCAGAAAACATTAAAAACACATTTGAAAAACTAGGTATTCCAGAAGCTGAAAGAAATTTCTTATCTGGTGTCTCTACACAATTTGAAAGTGAAGTCGTTTATCATAATACCCAAAAAGAACTTGAATCATTAGGCGTGATTTATGTAGATACTGATACAGCACTTAGAGAACACCCAGAACTTGTGAAAAAATATTTTGGTAAAATGGTTCCTTATGGTGATAATAAATATGCAGCACTCAATTCAGCTGTTTGGAGTGGTGGATCATTCATTTATGTTCCTAAAGGTGTAAAAGTACCAAAGCCTCTACAATCATATTTTAGAATCAACTCAGATCAAATGGGTCAGTTCGAAAGAACATTAATCATTGTTGATGAAGGTGCATATGTCAATTATGTTGAAGGTTGTACAGCGCCGATTTATACTAAAGATTCTTTACATGCTGCTATTGTTGAAATCGTTGTTGAAAAAGATGCTACATGCCGTTATACAACCATTCAAAATTGGTCAAATAATGTTATTAATCTTGTAACTAAACGCGCCTTTGTATATGAAAATGGTCACATGGAATGGATTGATGGAAACATCGGAAGTGGTGTCAATATGAAATATCCATCATGTGTGCTATTAGGTGAAAGAGCTAAAGGAACAACCATTTCTATTGCCTTTGCTGGAAAAGATCAGTGGCAAGATACTGGAGCTAAAATGATTCATGTCGCTCCAAATACAACTTCTACCATTATCTCTAAATCAATTAGTCGTGGTGGAGGAACAGTTAATTATCGCGGTAAAGTTGATTTTGGCAAGAAAGCTAAAGGAGCTAAAGCACATGTTGAATGTGATACAATCATCCTAGATGATTTCTCATTTAGTGATACAATTCCTACAAATATAGTTAGAAATAGCGATGTATTCTTAGAACATGAAGCTACCGTTTCTAAAATATCTGAAGAACAGCTTTTCTATTTAATGAGTAGAGGTTTAACTGAGGCTGAAGCTACAGAAATGATTGTTATGGGATTTATTGAACCGTTTGCTAAAGAATTGCCTATGGAATATGCGATAGAGTTAAATCAGTTGATTAAGCTTGAAATGGAAGGTTCTATCGGATAAAATACGAAAAATAGTGAGATATTTGCTTATTTATGGCAAATATCTTTTATTTTATGACGTTTTAAAGTAAAATAATGATACGAAGGTGATATCATGAGAAAAATATTGATTGTTGTTATGATTTTCATCATTAGTATGGGTTTATCAGCTTGTAGGACAGAAAAAACTTATGATGATCTTTATTTGGAGTACTTAAATCATTTAGAAGAAAATGAAGTTAACTACCAGTCAACCATTGACTATTTTAATCATGTCTCTACAGAGGTCATTAAAAGTGTCGTCCATATTGAAAAATTAGTTTTTGGCATAGGATCATCTACAGGTTCAGGTGTCATAATTAAAGCTGAGGCAAGTCATTACTATGTTTTAACAAACAACCATGTGGTTTATGTTGCAGAGAACATTGTACGTGTAGACTATGTAGTTACAGACTATTTAGGCAACGAATATACTGCTTTGTTGATATCAAGCAGTGAAGACTATGATTTGGCAATACTAAGAATTCCAAGAAAGACATTTGAATTGCCAGTGATTACATTTGCTCCGCATAACCCAGTTAAAGGTAGAAATTTAGCTATACTAGGATATCCAAGTTTTCAACTCAATGCGATCACTATTGGTGATGTCATTGATTATGCACCAATTGAAGTATCTAGCACATCATATGATATTATCAACGTTTTATTCGATGTTTTGATATGTGATGCTCCAGTTAAATCGGGTAGTAGTGGTAGTGTTGTTATCAATCAGCAATTTCAGTTAGTTGGTATTGTATATGCAGGTAATTTTGCTGATACAAATGATGTATCAGAATATACTTTCTGCATACCTGTTGAAAAAGTTCTAGAATTCTTCCAATTGAAGCAATTCAGTTTGGAGGTTGAATCATGAAAAAATTAATTTTACTATTGCTAGTTCTTTCAATCTTATTATCAGGTTGTATTAAAGTTATAGAAGAAGAAAATTCAGATGAGTATAAAGCATTATCATCACAATACGAAGCATTTATATCTCATGACATTCTTGATGATCAACAATTTGAGGCTTTTATCAATACGACAACTTTCGATACAATACAATCAAATATCATGATTAAAGTTCAAATTTATGATGAATTAAATAATTTAGTGGAAACCAGATATGGCTCTGGTGTTGTCGTGGAAAAAGGTGTTTATTATTATGTGTTGACAACATCTGATTTGACTTATACGAGTGAGTATCATAATGTTTCATATCTTGCTACAGATTATCAAGGCCGTATTGCAAAAGCCTATATCGATCATATTTCTTTAGATTACGGTTTGACAATCTTAAGATATCAACGCGTTTTAGCAACAAGATTACCAGTTATTGATTTTGCTCCAGCAACACCTTTGCAAGGAGAACCACTTTTGCAGTTTGGTTATAAAGGCGAAATCATGAATTCTATGTCTATGGGGTTGATGATTGAAGAAGATATTATTGATGGTCCAACAAACGATTATTTCTATACCTCTATAGCAACAGATGAATTTGCAAATGGTAGTGCAATTATCAATATGAGCAATCAATTGGTAGGTATTCAAGTGAGTGTAGTCGATGGTATGAGTTATGCAATTTCAATTTCAGAAATCGTGCAATTCCTACATGTTTATGAGGATTAATCAAAGGTAAAATAAAAGCGATTAACGAATCGCTTTTTTTTATGCCTTAAGTTGATGAAGTATATGGTATATCACATAATTATTAAAAATGGAAATGGTCATGCTATAATAATATAAAGGAATGATGATATGTATCGTTATCTAATTATTGAGAGTAAAAAAAGCATCCATAATGATGAGTCAATGATTATCTCTCTTTTCTCAGAATTCATTGATTTTAATAAAAAGGAGACGGATCATCACGCCATCTATCTTTTTTATACTCAAGAGGTAGATATCTCATTTTCTGAAGTCATCTTGAATATTATGAGTGATACTTTAAGTGATTTAAGATTATATGCTTCATACGGATTTGAAACAGAGCATGAATTAAATGTCCATCTTGAATTCATAAAGAAAAGATTAGCAACTATACCATTTATCAAACACGTTTTTTTAGATGATAAAGTGATAGTGAGCGAATCACTCAACACGATTGATGACAACTTAAGAAGCTTTATCCTTAAAAAATATACACATGATCAAGTCATTCTTCAAAGTATCAAAATCTACTTAGAATCAAACCAAAACACAAGTGTTGCATCAAAAAAGTTATATGTTCATAGAAATACATTGGTTCAAAGACTCGATAAATTCAATCAAGTTACTGGGTTTGATGTTCGAATATTTCTTGATGCATATCTCATCTATCACCTCTTAAAATAAATATGTGCACATTGCACATTTTTTTTATATGTAATCATTGCTATAATGTACTTACAATGTAAAAAAAGGGAGAAAAATATGGCAACTTTAAAATTGAAAGATATTAACAAAGTTTATCCTAATGGTGTTCAAGCTGTTTTTGATTTTAGTTTGGATATTAGAGACAAAGAATTTATTGTATTTGTAGGACCTTCTGGTTGTGGTAAATCAACAACACTCAGAATGATTGCTGGATTAGAAGAAATCACATCAGGTGAATTGTATATTGACAACGAACTTGTTAATGACAAAGCTCCAAAAGATAGAAATATCGCGATGGTTTTCCAATCCTATGCGCTTTATCCACACATGACTGTTTATGATAACATGGCTTTTGGATTGAAATTAAGAAAAATGCCTAAAGATGTTATCAATGAAAAAGTTAATAATGCAGCTGAAATTCTTGGTTTAACACCTTATTTGAAGCGTAAACCAAAAGCTTTATCTGGTGGACAAAGACAACGTGTTGCTTTAGGTAGAGCAATTGTACGTAATGCAAAAGTTTTCTTAATGGATGAACCATTATCAAATCTTGATGCTAAATTACGTGTTCAAATGAGAGGCGAATTGATTAAGCTTCACAATCAAATCGAAACAACAACTATTTATGTAACACATGACCAAATTGAAGCGATGACAATGGCAAGTCGTATTGTTGTTATGAAAGATGGTTATATCATGCAAGTTGGTGCTCCTAAAGAAATTTATGATAATCCAAACAATCTATTCGTTGCTGGATTTATCGGTACACCTCCAATGAACTTCATCAGAGGTATTGTTGACACTAAAGCTGTATTTACTGCTGGTGTTCATACAATTAAAGTGCCTGATGACAAATTCGAAATCATCACTGAAAATGGTATGGTTGGTAAAGAAATCGTATTAGGTATTAGACCAGAAGATATTCATGATGAACAAGTCGTTATGGATACATATCCAGGTGCTGTACTTGAAATCGTAGTTGATGTTGCAGAACTTTTAGGTTCTGAAACAAATATTTATACCAACATTAATGAAAATCATATTTGTGCTGTAATCAATGCTCGTACTGGAGTACGCATTGGTGATAAGATGAAATTAGCTTTAGATATGCACAAATGTCATTTCTTTGATCCAGCATCAGAACAACGTCTTGTTATTGATTTGAATAAGGCAGCAAAGAAAGAGAAAAAGGCAACCGCTAAAGCACAGAAAGAAGCTACAGAAGAATAATTAAAAGGCCATTAGGCCTTTTTTTATTGTAAAAATAGATGATAGAATACATAGTAAATCATAGAAACGGATCATTAATTTATCAAAGTGATGCCATCCAACAATCAAATAAAACAAATCTGAGCGTCATTAAAAAACTCTGCTTATCAGCCTTATTCACATATGATGGTTACTTAAAGGCTGTACAAAATAAGTTTGGCAAATCCTATCTCATACCTGTTTATATCAACGAAGAGCAGATGTTCATCCCTATCAAACGAACCAGGGATTATGAAAATATTTGGATAAATTATGCAGCATTGATCGATGTTGTCTCATATCATGATTATGTTAAAATCATATTTGAAAGTAAAAGAATATTGAACATAAACATTTCCTTAAAATCATTACAAAAGCAAATAAAGTATTTAGAAGCAATTAGGAATGCAAAAGTAAAACATTTTCATTTCTAAAATTATAGAAAAAGTTTAGAAATAGTGTTATAATAGGCATGGTTAAAATAATAGACGATTACATCATATAGGAGGAATAATGATGGCTAAAAAAACAATAAGAGATATTCAAGTTAAAGGGAAAAAGGTTCTCATTCGTGTGGATTTCAATGTCCCATTGAAGAATGGCGAAATCAGCGATGAAAACAGAATTGTTCAAGCTTTACCTACCATCGAGTACATACTTGAGCAAGGTGGAAGAGCAATTGTCTTTTCACATCTAGGACGTGTAAAAGATGAATCAGATAAGGCAGACAATAGTTTAGAGGTTGTTGCAAAGAGATTAAGTGTACTACTTAATAAGAAGGTCAACTTTGTACCTGTAACTAGAGGGAAAGTCTTAGAAGATGCAGTCAATCAGCTTCAAGATGGAGAAATCTTGATGTTTGAAAACACAAGATTTGAAGATTTAAAAGGTAAAAAAGAAAGCAAAAACGATCCTGAATTGGGTAAATACTGGGCGTCACTTGGAGATGTTTTTGTCAATGATGCATTCGGTACAGCTCATAGAGATGCTGCATCAAATGTTGGTATTGCATCAAACATAAAAGATTGTGTTGCAGGATTCTTACTTGAAAAAGAAATTAATTTTATCGGTGGCACTTTAGAAAATCCAAAGAGACCTTTCGTTGCAATTTTGGGTGGAGCAAAAGTATCAGATAAAATTGAAGTTATAAAAAATTTATTAAAGGTTGCTGATAAGGTACTTATCGGTGGTGGTATGGCATATACATTCTTTAAGGCTCAAGGTTATGAAATTGGTAACAGTTTACTTGAAGCAGATAAGATTGATCTTGCAAAGGAATTACTAGAATTAGGCAAAGGTAAAATCGTCTTAGGTGATGATGTCATTACAGCAAAAACATTTGATCCTGAAAGTGAAAAGAATGTAAGAAACATCACTTCAATTCCAGCTGATGAAATGGGTATGGATATTGGACCAAGAACGATTGCACTTTTTGAAACTTACATTGCTACTGCAAAAACTGTGATTTGGAACGGACCTCTTGGTGTATTTGAATTCCCAAGATTTGCTGAAGGCACTAGAAGTATCGCTCAATCGATTACTGAAATCAAAGATCAAGCAACAACCATTATTGGTGGAGGGGACTCAGCTGCAGCAGTTATTCAATTTGGCTTAGCTGAAGGATTTACCCACATCTCAACAGGTGGTGGAGCTTCTCTTGAATACCTAGAAGGTAAATTGCTTCCAGGTATCGAATGTGTTGATAATAAGTAATGGATATCGGGAAAAAGATTAGAGCTCTTAGATTGGGTAATAGTCTAACCCAAGAAGAACTTGCCAATCGATTAGAGTTAACAAAAGGCTATATATCGCAATTAGAAAACAATCTCACATCACCATCAATGCAAACTTTATTTTCACTTTTAGAAGTTCTAGGTACGGATGTCCATGAGTTTTTCTCTAAAGAGGAAGAACAAACCTACATCTATAAGAAAGAAGATTTCTACGAAAAAGAAAATGTTGATTTGAAGCATGTCATTAGCTGGATTGTTCCTAATGCGTTAAAATATGAAATGGAACCCATTTTGATTGATCTTGAACCTGGTGGACAATCTGTTATAGATGATCCGCATCCAGGTGAGGAATTTGGATATGTCCTTGAAGGTCAAGTCACCCTAGTAATCAATAAAAAAAGATATATCATACGTAAAGGTGAAACATTTTATTATTTGGCAAACAAAGAACATTATCTCATGAACAATAGTCATCAAAATGCCAAGGTACTGTGGATTAGTACCCCACCAATGTTTTAATAGAAAGAGGAAAAATATGGAAAAAGAAATTTTAATTAAGAGTACATCAGGACTTCATGCAAGTCTTGCAGCAAAGGTTGTTCAAACAGCTTCGAAATATGCTGTTGAAATCGAACTTCACTATCAAGACAAAGTTGTTGACCTTAAGTCAATTTTAGCTTTAATGTCATTAGCAGTTCCCCATGGAAAGAATGTACGTATCGTTGCTAGAGGTAATCGCGCCGAAGAAGCAATTAAAGACGTATCTTCAATTTTAGGTTGATTGAGATGAGCAGAAAACCTTTAATAGCTGGAAATTGGAAGATGTATAAAACGAAGGATGATGCACTTGCCTTCATTTATGCAGTTAATCTAGAAGTGCCTGATAGAGATGTTGTAGAGTCAGTGATTTGTGCTCCTGCAATATTTTTAAGAGACTTGGTCAAAAGAGAAGGCGAAAATCTTCGCATAGGTGCACAAAATGTTCACTATGCACAAGAAGGAGCTTTTACTGGAGAAATATCATCTGCTATGCTTAAATCTTATGGCGTAGACTATGTTGTTATCGGGCACAGTGAAAGACGCGCTTATTTCAATGAAACCGATGAAACTGTTAATCTTAAATTAATTGCTTCAGTCAATAGTGAACTTACACCAATTGTATGTGTAGGAGAATCACTTGAAATCAGAGAGTTAGGAACAACAGATTCAGTTGTTGGCAAACAAATCGAAAAAGCCTATTTGAATGTGGATGCTGATGAAGCATTAAAGACTGTTGTAGCGTACGAACCTATTTGGGCAATTGGCACAGGTAGAACTGCTACACCTGATCAAGCAAATGACACAATCAAAGCTATTCGTTTAGTTTTAGAAAGACTCTATAGCAAGGATGTTGCAGAACAAATTCGCATCTTATACGGAGGATCTGTTAATACAAAGAATGTTGATGATCTATTATCTATGTCAGATATTGATGGTGCTCTTGTTGGTGGTGCATCACTTGATCCAAATTCATTCCTCACACTTGTTAAAGCAGCATACAAAAAACAAACTAAGTAATTTATATCTAAACATAAACAAGAACAGCCGTTCTTGTTTTTTTTGTTTATTGAAAATGAAAAAAAAGATGATTCCGAAGATTCATCTTTTTGTTTTTGTTATCTGTTGTAGAATTCAACAATCAATTGTTCGTTGATTTCTTGTAGGAATTCATTGCGTTCAGGATAACGAACGAATGTTCCAACGCCATTGTCTTTATCAAATGATACAAACTCAACTGTTGCATATTGTCCCTCAAGAGCTTCTTGAACTACTTTCAAAGCTTTTGATTTCTCACGAAGTGCAATGTGTTGACCTGGTACTAAACGATATGATGGAATATCTACTTTTTTTCCATCAACAAGGAAATGACCATGATTTACCAATTGACGAGCTTGAGCTCTTGTTTTGGCAAGACCTAAACGATAGACAACATTGTCAAGGCGAGATTCAAGTAAACGTAAGAAGTTTTCACCATGCTTACCTTTCATTTTATCTGCTTCGTTGAATGTCTTTCTAAATTGCTTTTCTGATACCCCATAAGTAAATCTTACTTTTTGCTTTTCATGAAGCTGAGTACCATAGTCGCTAGTCTTAGAACGACGTTGTCCATGTTGACCAGGTGCATAAGGGCGTTTTTTTAATTCAATTCCTGTTTCGGAAATTGAATAACCCAAACGACGAGAAATTTTCCAAGTTGGTCCAGTGTAACGTGACATAATTTTTTACCTCCTCTTTTTTTTTGGTGGTAAAAAATGCAAATACCTTAATAAAAGTGATCCCGATGTTCTTTTCACCTTAAAGCAGAAAGGTTACTAGGGGCTCCAAAATGGGTAGGGATCGTTCTTTTAAAAATAGTTTGCCTGCTTTTTACCGACGCTATTCATTTTACCCTATAGGGTATTAAATGTCAATTGTTTTTACTAATAACTTTACGAATTGTTCAAGGAATGAGACAGTTTCTGAATCAAAACGATTTAGAATTGGACTATCAACATCTAAAACACCAAAAAGCTTGTTTTTTACAATGATGGGAACAACAACCTCTGAGCGACTATTAGCATCACATGCAATATGATTATCATAGTTTAAGACATCAGCTACGACTCTTGTTTGTCTAAGACTTGCAGCCTCCCCACAAACACCTTTTCCTAGCTCAATGGTTGAACAGGCGACCTTACCTTGAAAAGGGCCAACAGTCAATTTATATCCATCATAAAGATAAAAACCAACCCAATTGAGTTCATGTAGAACATCATTTAAAAATGCCGAAGCATTCGCTAGGACTGATGTTGTATTTGGTTGAATTTGGAATAAACCTTCTGCAGATTGTAGCAAATCTTTATTTTTCATGATATCACCACCGTCAATATTATATCATATATGATAAAATAGTAATGGTGATAAAACATGAAGAAAAAAATCATTATCCGATTTGGCGATATGATGCTTAAAGGCCGAAACATAGGTTTTTTTATTAAAAGAGTTAGATTGCATCTTATAAATAAATTAAAAGACTTAGAAGTTAATTATGAGTTTACTCATGATCGTATATTTATAGGTTTCTTAAATGAAGATGAAGCAGAAATCATTTTACGATTGCATCAAATACCTGGATTGTATTCATTTAATGTTGCATACGTATCACAACCAAATATAGAAGATATCATATCCATAGGAAGTCAAGTGTTAGATATAGAAGCAGATCAAGAAATGATGCATCTAAAAATTGAAACTAGAAGACATGATAAGACCTTTTCATTAACAAGCCAAGAAATCACTCAGAAAATTGCAAGTCCCATCTTAAAAGGGGCAAAAAGAAAATATACTGTTGATGTGAAAAATCCAGAAGAAATACTTTATATTGACTTAAGACAGAATGTTGCTTACGTCTATCTTAAAAAGATTAAGGGTATGGGTGGATATCCATATGGAACAGGTGGCAAGGGATTAGTAATGATGAGTGGAGGTTTTGATAGTCCAGTCGCAGCTTATCTTGCTATGAAACAAGGAATAGAAGTTGAACTCTATCATTTCGAATCAACACCGATGACACCACTAGAATCAGTACAAAAAGTGATTGATCTTGCAAAAATACTAAGTGAATATACTTTAACTGGTACAATTAATCTACATTTGGTGCCATTTGCTAAAATTCATGAAGAGATATTAAGTAAAGTGTTTGATTCATACATCATTACTGTTATGAGAAGAATGATGTATCGCTTAGGTGAAAGATTTTCAAAACGTAACAAATTATTATGTCTGATTAATGGTGAATCAGTTGGTCAAGTAGCTAGTCAGACTTTACAGAGTATGCAAGTTGTTGAAGGTGTGACTCGAATACCAATATTAAGACCTCTGATTACATATGACAAAAATGATATCATAGAAATTTCTAAGAAAATAAAGACCTATGATATCTCAGTGCAACCATTTAATGATTGCTGCAGTATATATGTACCAAAGGCTCCTGTTACAAAACCTATGGAAGTCTATGCATCAAAATATGAACAAACGATTGATTTTGAGCCTTTATTAAAAGAAGCAATGGAAAACACTTTATTGATACAAATTTCAAAAGACTCAGATATCATTTTAACAAATCATGGATTTACCGTTAAAGAAGCTTATAGCAATATGAAGAAGGATTAGATTATGCTGATAACATCAAAACAGAATAGTTCATTTAAATTATGGGTCAAATTAAAACAAAAGAAATATCGTGATCAAAACGGTATGTTTTTAGTTTATGGAAAGCACTTAATTGAACAAGCAAAAAAACATCATGCTATTATCGATATCCTGACATCAGATCCAAATCAAGAGGGCATTCAATTAACTATCGATTTGATGAATGAATTACAGCAAGCAGAAACCTATTTTGATCAAATTGGAGTATGTAAAAAGACAAATCCAATGATTATAAGCAATAAAATTCTTGTGTTAGATGACGTACAAGATCCAGATAATGTAGGTGCTTTGATTAGAAGTGCATCCGCTTTTGGATTTTTACATATTATTGTTAGTTTGAAAACTGCTGATTTGTATAATGAGAAAGTCATAAGAGCATCAAAGGGTGCACTTTTCGATGTATATGTTGAAAGAAGACCGCTCATTGGTGCGCTCACAGAGCTTAAGGAATCTGGATACCAACTCATATATGCTGATGCACATGACATAGGAAAACCCAAGAAACAAGAAAAAACAGTACTTGTTATGGGCAATGAAGGGCATGGCATATCAGATGATGTAAAGCATTTATGTGATCATGCTATCAGTATACCGACTCAAAATGTTGAAAGCTTAAATGTTAGTGTAGCTGGAGGGATTTTAATGTATGAATGGAGGAACTTATGAAACCGATCATTACTGGTTTTTTGGATTTTGATAGCACATCATCTTTTGAAGCGAAAATCGAATGTGCAACCAAGCATCAACTCAGTTATATTTGTCTTAGAGAATTTAACCAAAGTCCATTAATAGAATTAAGTGAAAAAGAAATTAAGGATTTGCAATCCTCTCTTAGAGATGCAAAACTTAAAGTAGCAATTATCGATACCAATATCGAATCATATGATATCAATGATGATCGAAAACACTCGATTGCATTAGATGAGTTTAAATATATGGTTAAGTTTGCTGATAGACTCAAGGTACAGCACCTCTATTATCAATTGCCTAAATTCAATGATGTGATTGAAGAATATGAAAATATTCAGAAACGATTAGAACCTTTTGTAGATTACGCCATGAGAAATAGCAAGAAAATAATTATTCTGCCATCGAACAATTATAAAGCAAATGTTTATGCCTTTATCTTTAAAAAGATGAAATCAAATGTTTTGAGCATTGCATTTGATCCTGTCCTAATCATGCAAAACAATGAATCAACAACCACAGCATATAGATTGCTGAAAAATAAGATTGGATCTTTTTCGACATGTGATGCTGATCATCAGAATGTACCCAAACTGATTGGTTATGGGAAGACTGATATCGTTGCGCTTTTTAAGAAACTCATTAGAGATAGATATGATGGATATCTACTTTTAGATAATAAGTTTCATGATGAAGTATTCAAAGAAGAACCAGAAAAAAAGGGATTACTTGCAAAATTGTTCAAAAGTAAGAATAAGAAAAAAGAGTCCCTGCTATCTGAACTCTCAAGTAAAATATTTCCCAATGAAGAAACAAAAAATGTCACCATCGATGACATTTTAGATAACCAAATCAAAGTATTAAAAATCATTTTTAAATAGTATCGTTTTCATCCTCGAGATGAAATGCTGGTTCTGCGAATGGTAATTCATTAAAGAGTTTTGTAGTAAACATAATACCATTAATATGATCAAATTCATGTTGAAATACAATGCCTACATAGCCTTCTAGATGAAGTTCAATAGGAATCAATTGATCACTTTCAATATCATAAGACAATGCTTCGAATGTTACAGATTTATATCTAGGAGTGATGCCCACAGTTTCTCGGTCAACACTCAAGCATCCTTCTCCACCTGGTACATAGATGATTTCTTTACTTTTGGATTTGAGTACAGGATTAACAAGAGCATATGAGTAAAGAATGCCATCAAAATCGGTAACATGGGCTGCAAACATGCGTTTAGAAATATTGATTTGTGGTGCAGCAATCCCTACAGCTGGACGGAGTTCATATTGGGTTGCTATTTCTTCATTTTGTGAATTGATTACAAATTGAAGCATTTCCTTAAGACATTTTTTATCGGCTTGGGATAATGGTAATTTGACTTCTTTAGCTACAGTTTCAAGAGTCTTATGTCCCTCGCGAATTATATTTTTCATTAGTATCATTCGACATACACCTCATATTCAATTATATCATAAGGAGTTATATGATGCGTATTGATAAATTTCTAAGCAACTTAAAATATGGAACAAGAAGCGAAAT
>JAIPGC010000016.1 GCA_021736335.1 Acholeplasmataceae bacterium
GATTAATTTCTTTGTACCCCAAATAAGCTTTTTGCACATCATCTTTTTTCTTAGCAAATGCAGGTGGATCCAGTACCACAACATCGAAATATTTTTGTTGATCTTGATACTCTCGTAAAACTTGAAAAACATCAGCTTTTATTGCAGTAATTTGTTCGAAATGATTGAGTTTTGCATTGCTTTCAATTTGCTTAACAGCATGTTCTGAAATATCTATGCAAGTCACTGATTTTGCATGATGATATGCAGCATGAAGACCGAAACCTCCAGTATGAGAAAAGCAGTCCAAAACCGACTTATTTTTTACATAAGGTTTCATTGCATTATGATTATCCTGTTGATCGAGAAATGAACCTGTTTTCTGTCCATCTTTAATATCAACTTCCAGTAAAATTTGGTTTTCTTGAATTAAAACTTTATCAGGAACATCCCCGTAAACAACACCTTTAAAGAGTTCTAATCCTTCCTTTTTACGAACAGAAACATCACTGCGTTCATAAATTCCTATTGGATGGAAAATGTCGATAAGAATTTTGATGAACAAGTCTTTACGCATATCGATACCCAAGGATAAAATTTGTATCGATAGATAGTCTCCATATTTATCAACAATCAAACCAGGGATACCATCGGCCTCACCGAATAGAACACGATAGCTATTTTGATAACCAAGATTTATTCTAGAATGATTGGCATTAAGTATCAATTGATAAAAAAATTCCTTGTCAATTTGCTGATTTTCTTGACGAGAAAGGATTCTAACGAATATTTTGGAAGAAGTGTTCAAAAATCCTTTTCCGATGAATGATTTTTTATATGAATAAACAAAGGCGATTTCACCACTCTTTATCTCGCCTTCAATATAATCTATTTCGTTGTTATAGACCCAAGGATGACCTTGCATAATTCTGACTTCTTCATTGGGTTTCAAATATAATTTACAAGTTGACATTTTTTCTCCAATTCAATGTGTAATCAGCTTTCATTGGATGCTTGAAATTTACCTAATTGCTTTGCATAAAAATTAGTTACAAACTCAACAAAGTCGATATTAAAATCTTCTTCAATAAGTCTTGTGAACTTTTCAATTTTCCTTAAATTTCCTTCAAAATGAAGTACATTGAAACAATTAACGACCATTTGTTCATAAGCATCAAGTTTATCTAATTTGTAAAAGGCTAAAGCCTGGTAGTAGTAAAAGTATTCCATTAAATAGTACGATCTAATTGTCAAGTTTTGTTTGACACCACGCTCACAAAGTCTAATGACATTTTCATAATCTTCATGAATTCCATAAAATTTAGCTATTTTTGCAAGAATAAAAATGAACATTTTTTCACTTCCACCCGTAATTACTAGCGATGGATCGGTAATGAATTTTTGTGCCTTTTCAACAATAGCTAAATGGTGTGATTCATCAAGAAAATCAAGCAATGAACTTAAGATAATCATCTCAACAGAAGTGATGATTTGTGAGTCCAAAATATCTGGGTAATTGATCAATTCAGCAGTACTCAAAGCAGCTTCTTCAACAGTGATTTTGTTTGAGTAAAGATTGTCCAAAATCATACTGTGTTGGTACAGCAGTTGATTGGTCTTATCAATCACCTCGTTTAGAGGAAGTTCTTTAGAAAGTTTTACATATTCCTCGTGAGCATAATTAACTGCCAAATTGAATAATTTGTATGTCAAATCAGTTTCTTTTACTTTTACGATTTCAAATTCACGCAATAAATTATCGGTCTTTACCCCGATTTTTTCAGTTAAGAGTTGAATGACTTGGAATGGAACTTCTGACTCACCGGATAAGTAACGCCGATATTGACGTAAAGATACAACGCCATCAGTGAAACTCTCTTGAGAGAGGTTCCTCGCGGAACGTAATCGTTCCAAAAAAACACAAAGTTCTTTAGATTTCATGATTATTTAACCTTTTTGTATAAAAATAGGACATATACGCCCTGTTTATTTAGCCTAATTGATAATACAATTAGGTAAAAGGGAGGCGCCAGCCATGAGAAAAATATTAGTAATCGCTTTAATTTGTGTCGTATCATTTGCAGTTTCAGTTAGTTTTGTTGTAGGACAAACATCAAGTTCGTCAAATATTGCTTTAGATTTTGCAAACTCAGGAACACCAGAAGCAGTTGAATTAGATTTTGCTAACTCAGGAACACCAGAAGCAGTCGAATTAGATTTCGCTAATTCAGGAACACCAGAAGCAGTCGAATTAGATTTTGCTAACTCAGGAACACCAGAAGCAGTCGAATTAGATTTCGCTAATTCAGGAACACCAGAGGCAGTCGAATTAGATTTCGCTAATTCAGGAACACCAGAAGCAGTCGAAATTGGATTCCGTAACTCCGATCTTCCAACACATGTGGAGCTCTAATTTTTAACATGAATTCAAGTTCATTATAACATACCTTTTGTCAAATAAAACCACGTTTTTGATGAATTCATTTTTATCAAGAAACATTTGGATTTGTAGGAAATTGATTCACCATGATTATATTACCATGTGGACTTTTTATATCCATTCAATTTCTTATTGATATTCATGTTTTATTTCAAGATGGGTATTAAATAAACAGAGAAATTTCATTATCTTTTCACCAATCCCTTTTTGACTCTCTAAAATATAAAAATTTTATTGTTTACTGCAATTTGATTTACATTTGATTTGCACTTGTATATTTAAACAATGTTTCAATCCGGAGTTATCGATGTTTTACTTATAAGGACTAATTCACGGAGACTTATTTTCAAACTCAATTGAAGCATTGATTAAATACACAACTGCAATGACTTGTAATATAAATAAAAGCAGATTTTGGTAGTAGCATTGATTTGGAAGGAATAAACTTATGAAAAACATAATAAAATTCATCATGATTCTAGGAACATTCGCTCTTGTTTATTATGCAGGAGACTTGACAATCAAATATTTTATGCCTGAAAACCGATCAATTGCTAATTCATCGCTGTTATTTCTTTACGGAGGTATGTTAGGCTATATTTTACTAATCATTTTTGTTGTCGTATTGCAGAAAAATAACTATGATCAGCTCAGACAACACAAGCCATTATTTGGAAAATTGTTACATAGTTTTCATGTTATGCTAGCTATAGTTTTCATTTCATATGCCTTAATCAGCTTTGATATACAATTTTCTGTTTTGCTAGTTCTTATTTTCTTATTTGTTTCTACGTTATTAGATTATGTTCGTGAAAGATTAATGCAAGAGATTAATGGAAGCCCAATTCCCCCGAAAAAGATACTCTAATATATTAATTTCATCCCTTTTTAAGTAAGAAGCGTCTCATCTTCTTACTTTTTTTTGTATAAAAATTGAATGTAAAGATAAATCATAGTATGATAAGAATAAGGAGATGATTGAATGAGTTTATCAAAGATTATCAAATCAAGAGTGAGTAATACCAATTTTAATGAAAAGCAAGTAGATTCAAATTTACTTATTGATCTTTTAGATGTTGCAGTTTATGCGCCTAATCACAAGATGAGAGAGCCATGGAGATTTATCATTTTACAAAATGAAGGCAAAAAAAAGTTGATTAGCAAATACCTTGAAGTATTAAATGATGAACAAAAAGAAATCTTTGAACCAGCGGTTCTAAAAGTTTTTAAAGCACCTGTAGTTGTAGCATTTATTATGCCAACAAATCTTGATTTACATGATGAGTTGGAAGATATGGAAGCAGTAGCAACCGTTATCCAGAATTTCATGCTTCTTGCAACAGAAGCAGGATTAGCTACAGCATGGAAGACTCCAAAGTATATTGAAACAGAAAAGTTCAAGGAAATATTAGGATTGAGTATCAAGGAAATTGTTATAGGATTAGTCATGGTTGGATATAGCGATCTTGCTCGTGATCCGAAACCTAGAAAAGCTGCGAAAGACTTAACAACAATTTATAAATAAATTCAAAGTTTCATCATACAAAAAAACACCATAATCGGTGTTTTTTCTTTATTTTTCAATTTTAAAAAGTCTTGTTGCTTGAACAGCAGTATGCCATCCTTTAATATATTTTTGTCGTTTATCTTGATCCATTTTAGGCGAAAATTGCTTTTCAAGTTTCCATGATGACTTAATTTCATCTTTTGATTTCCAATAGTCTGTTGCTAAACCGGCTAAATAGGCTGCACCAAGTGCAGTCGTTTCCTGAATAACTGGTCTTTCAACTTCAACTTCTAAAATATCCGATTGAAACTGCATTAAAAAATTGTTTACTGTCGCTCCACCATCAACTTTTAATAACTTAATTGGAATTTTTGTATCATCTTCCATTGCTCGTAGTACATCCATAGATTGATAGCATATAGCTTCTAATACAGCCCGAGCTACATGTTGTTTGCCAGTGCCTCTAGTTAATCCAAAGATAGCTCCTCGTGCATCGGAATCCCAATAAGGTGTCCCTAAACCAACAAATGCAGGAACGATATAAACGCCTTCATTGCTTTCTAAAGAGTTAGATAAACTTTCAGTCTCACTTGATGATGAGATTAATTTAATCCCGTCACGAAGCCATTGTACTGATGATCCACCGACAAATACACTACCTTCAAGAGCATAAGTAATCTCTTTATCAATACCCCAAGCAATTGTTGTCAACAATCCATTTTCGGAATTGATTGGTTTAGTTCCAGTATTCATCAGCATGAAACAACCTGTACCGTATGTGTTTTTTACCATACCTTTTTCAAAACAAGTTTGTCCGAATAATGCAGCTTGCTGATCTCCTGCTATACCACTAATGGGAACTTTTTCTCCAAAGAAGTGGTAAGGAACTGTATACCCATAGATTTCAGATGAGGATTTCACAACAGGTAACATTGATATAGGAACAGTTAAAACATCGCATAATTCCTGGTCCCATTTTAAATCGTGTATATTATAAAGCAATGTTCTTGATGCATTCGTGTAATCGGTAATATGTACCCCACCAGTAAGTTTAAATACAATCCATGAATCTATTGTTCCAAACATTAGTTCATTACGATTAGCCTTTTTTCTAGCATCTTTAACATTATCAAGAATCCATTTAATCTTGGTTCCTGAAAAATAAGCATCGATTAATAAACCTGTCTTATTTCTAAAAAGCTTGTCATAACCCGCATCATTAAGTTCATCACAGATCTGACTGGTTTGTCTAGATTGCCAAACAATGGCATTATAAATTGGTTGACCTGTTTTTTTATCCCAAACAACTGTAGTCTCTCTTTGATTGGTTATTCCAATAGCATGAATTTGGTTCGCCTTGATATTTGCTTCGAGTAAAACTCTAGCCATAACTGCTAGTACACTAACCCAAATTTGATTTGCGTTGTGTTCAACCCAACCTGGTTTAGGATAAATTTGAGTTATTTCTTCACTAGCCATTGCAATAATGTTGCTTTGGTGATCAAAGATGATGGCTCTAGTACTTGTTGTTCCTTGGTCGATAGATAAAATATACTTTTTCATAGTTTTCTCCTTAGTGAAATGGATTGATGGTCACTGATTTTGTTGCAACCAGATCAATGCCAGTATTCAATATATTTTGAATGACTACATCTCCTATTTTAACATCTTTGTCAATAATCATACCCTCAAGAAGGTGAAGTGCATCAAAAATCAATTCTTTAGGTATTGGTTCTCTTGTTTTTACGCTGAGTCTAGGTGTCAATACACTTGTGGTTTTTATTGTTGTTGTAAGTATTCGTGTTGGGTGAGTCAATTCCTCAATGGCATATTTCTCACCCCGAATGCATTTATTCCCTTCAACATGCAATTGATCGTCAACTAAGAGATGACATCCAACGGGGCAAGCTATGCATATCATTTTTTTCATAGACTCACCTCTTCGAGGAGAAGTGTGATTGGACTGTCATCAATTAGTTTGTCGATCTTCAGACTCATTTTTTCCATTTCTGCAGGAGCAAGATTTTTAGCTTTTTTAGTCATAATTTCAGTTCCATTTTGAATAATCTTAAATACCGCTGCTTCCATCTTCTTAGAAACTCTAAAGGACAAATCGATATTTGCATCTAAATGATTAAAATCTATTAATTGAGGGACAATGTAACGTATGTTTTCATTAAACCTAATTGAATGTATATGGTCAGATTGTTTTCTATCATTTAAAATATAGTTTTGAGCACTTTTTCCAGCTTTCTCACTTTCAATACTCACATAGTCTACAAGATCATGTACATGGAGTGCATTTCCACAAATGAATAATCCAGATACACTAGTTTCATAAAATTGATTGACTACAGCACTTTTTGTTATTGGATCCCGCTTAAAATCAAGTGAATCGAATAAAGAAATATCAGGTACCAAACCAACTGATAATAGCAATGTATCAACATCGAATGTTTTTTCAGTATGCTCAATTGGATTGAAATTTGAATCGACTTCCTGAATTGTAATTTGTTCCAATCTTTCTTTACCTATGACATTAGTAACTGTATGAGATAAGAACAGGGGTATATCATAATCATCTAAACATTGAACAATATTTCTTGTTAATCCATTGGAGTATGGCATGATTTCTGCAACACCTAAAACCTTTGCTCCTTCAAGTGTCATGCGTCTTGCCATAATTAATCCAATATCTCCACTACCTAAAATGAATATTTTTTTACCCACTAGATACCCATCAATGTTTAAATATCTTTGAGCACTACCTGCCGGCATAATGCCTTTAGGTCTTTCTCCAGGGATTGCAATCGATCCTCTTGTGCGTTCATAACATCCACTTGATAGAATAACAGCTTTTGAATTGATTTTAAATAATCCTGTTTCAAAGCTCGTGACAGTTAATTCAAAGTCATCTGTTTTCTTTACATCGACAACGGTTGTATCTAATAGAAATTCAATATTGAGTTTTAAAAATGCTTCAAGGTATCTATCTGCATATTCAGGGCCTGTCAATTCCTCTTTAAATACATGAAGTCCAAAGCCGTTATGAATACATTGGTTAAGAATTCCACCTAATGATTTCTCTCTTTCAATTACCAAAATATGTATATCTGGATGATTTGCAGATAAAGCTGCAGCTAATCCAGCAGCTCCTCCACCGATGATAACTAGATCTTTTTTCATGGTTTCACCTTTGTTTCCTGAACTAATATTGGTGTATCCAAACCATAATAGTTGATTTTATTGATGGGTTGATTTGTTTCACGTGCAATGATTTTGAGTACAGTTTGCTCACAATATCCACCTTGACATAAACCGCTTCCCGCGCGTGCGCGTTTCTTTATACCTTTTATAGTATCATTTCCGAGTGGTCCATGTATGGCTTCAACAATTTCAGCTTCTGTGATTTTTTCACATTTACAAACCAAATTACCATATCTAGGATCTTTTTTGACTAATGCCAATTGATCTTCAAAATTGAGCTTATGAAATACAGTTTTTTTAGGTCTAATGGGATCGAAATTAATGTTTTTCTTTAAATGATGTTTATTAACAAGTTGATTCACTAGATATTTTGCAATTGCTGGAGCTGCTGTTAAACCAGGTGAATCAATACCAGCTACATGAAAGAAATCTGAATATTCCTTGGATTCTTGAATATAAAAATCTTCATATGAGCTAGAAGCTCTTATTCCAGCAAAAGTACGAATGATCAGATTAAACGGAATGTTTTTGGCTAATGCATGTAAATCATGCTTAATTTGATTGAGTCCTTCTCTAGTATTAGATAGTAAATCTTTTTCATCTTGCAATTGGCTTGTTGGACCCAATAGTATATTCCCATGAACTTGTGGGATGATCAAAACACCTTTTCCTTTTTTCGTAGGTAACGGATATATCACATGATTGATAAATCCTTTTGCTTTTCTATCTAAAACAAAATACTCACCTTTTCTTGGAAATATTTGATAGGGAACATTCTTTTCAAGTAAGTATGCGACCTGATCAGAGAAGATACCTGCTGCACTGATGATTGATTTTGTTTGGATAGTTTCAGCATCGTTGATTTCTAGATTAAAATGATTTTCGTTTTTAATTATATTTGTAACTCTGCTATTTTTTCTAAAAGTGACACCATTATGAATCGCGTTTTCTAAACATGCAAATGCAACTTCCCAAGGATATGTAACTTTAGTTGATGGAAGTGACAATACTTTGGTAACATCATCAGCAAGATTTGGTTCTATTTGTCTTGCTTGAGATCTATCATGAAATAGTATGTCTTTTACACCGTTATTCACTGCGCGTTGATAAAGGGCATCCAACATGTCTTCCTCTTCTTGATTATGGGCAACAACAAAAGCACCAGTCCTTAAAATAGGAATGTTGAGTTCTTTTTCCATTGTTTCATAAAGAGCATTACCTTCAACACAAAGCTTTGCTTTTAAAGTGTTTTCTTTTGGATCATGTCCAGAATGAATTATTGCGCTATTAGCAACGGTTTGATGATTTGCTGCATCGTTTTCTTTTTCTAACACGAGAATATTAGCATTATATCGACTTAATTCTCTAGCAATACTAGTTCCAACGATACCTGCACCTATGATTACATAATCATACATTTAAAAACCTCCTAAAAATATAAAAGAGAAAAAACAATCGTATGTTTTTTCTCTCTATTTCTCTTGATTTGATTAACTTTTTTTTTACATCCACAAATTTGTATTACTTGACGTTACAGCAATAGCACCAGCATTCAAACATCTCTTGATTTGCTCTTTACTGCTGATCAGTCCACCCATAAGAATTTCACTTGAAGTTTCTTTTTTGATTGTTTCTATAATATCTAAACAACAAGCAGGTAAAACTTCTAAATACTGTGGAGAAATCTTTTTTGCCATTTCCAAACTTTGACTTAATGAGATTGAATCCTTTAAGAAGAAGCGGAATATACCTATGATCTTTCGTTTCTTGCATACCTCAATAACTTTTGGTTTACTCGAAATAATACCATCCACACCTAATGTTTGAATCAAATATATTGCTCCAAATTCATCACTTGATAAACCTCTGATTAATTCAGAATGAATAAGTACTTTCTTTTTTTCTGCTCGCATCATGCTAATTAATTCAGGTAACTGAGCTAATTGAAAATTCATCAAAATGCCATATGTTAAAGGCATTGCAAGAAACTTTTTTAAGTCTTGATGATTACTGATTGCGGGTATCACCTTTTGCTCATTCAGCATTTCTCTTCCTCCTAATCAAATAAAATAAATAGCAAAGCAAAATAGCTCTATGTCAGAACATTTTTACTCCGCTCTATATCTCTTAGATTCTCTTAAATTCTAACTTCATTATAATGCTTTTACGTAGTAATGTCAAGTTAAAGTTTAGAATGAAAAAAAGAAAAAGGAAACGAACAATGAGATTCGGTTTCCTTTATAAATTTAAATGAATTTCAATGATATCCAAAGCGTTTATACTCTCGAAACTTGAAAGTATAATCAATTTGTTAATCCAATCGATTTTTTTAATTTTTCCAAACGTGTATTTGGAATATCCCTGACTAAAAAATTCAATTTCAATTTCAAGATTTTGATGAAATGCTAGGTTTAAATTACGATTAAGCTCATCATACTGATCATCACTCAATATAGGTTTATTTCGCTTTCCAAGGCGAAATTTAAGTTCTTTGATAAGTGAGTGATAGCCAACAAGCGCATCAAAGGGTGCCCACTTGATAATCCCACGATCATGATAAGTTTCACTATGCATGATGGCCTCCAATCATCTTGTTTCTAGCTTTGATTGTTGAACTCTCAAATTCACTAGAAGCACGATTTACACTATTTTTCCCATAGCGAAATTTAATTTCATCTACTGCAGTGTGTAGCTTTTGTTCTCTGATTATTTGATCTGCATCTTCAAAAATTGAAAATTGATAAATATGATTTTCTAATAAATTAGTCACGCTGATGTGAACTCTACGTATAGGTTCATTTTCATAATATTTGTGAAATAAAAACATACATGTCTGATAGATAACGGATGCATTAGAGGTAGGTTGATCCAATGTGATTTGTCTAGAAAAACCTCCGCCTGTTTCCTTGCTATAACCAATACCTAAATGAAGTGTTCTCGCAACTTTTTTATTAAGACGTAGGCGTCTGGTAACATCATCAACCATTTCAAGAATAATCTGAAAGATATCAGGTGGAAAATAATCATGAAAAAGCGTTTGACCATTGCCATAGCTTTTGCTAACCGCACGAATTTCTTTTTTAGACTGAATAAGACTCATGTCAATGCCGTGTGTGTGGTAGTATAATTCTTCTCCAAGAATACCATAAATTTTCTTAAGCGTTTTCGGATCATAATGTGCAATATCACCAATGGAGTGCAACCCTAAACGATTGAGATTATACTCCATGTTATGACCAATACCCCACATTTCACTCAAGGGTTCAACAGGCCATAACTTTGTAGGAATATCTTCATATGTCCACTTAGCAATAAAGTCAGGTGCCTTTTTGGATTCAATATCGAGCGCAAGTTTGGAAATGAGCATATTTGGACCAATGCCACAAGTAGCGAATAATTTGGTTTCCTTATAGATGGTATCTAAAATCATTTTAGCCATCTCAATATCGGTTTTTTGATAATAAGTTAAATATTCGGTTATATCTAGGAAAGCTTCATCAACTGAATAGATGTATAAGTCATCTTCCGAAATAAACTTAAGGTAAATTTCAATGATCTTAGCAGAGTATTCGAGATACAATTCCATTCTAGGCTTTTGAAAGATGATTGGGATATCTTCTGGGAGTTCATGAATGCGACAGCGACTAGGCATTCCTAAACGTTTGAGGTAAGGTGTCACAGCCAAAACAATAGAACCACCACCCCTAGAAGCATCAGCTACAACCAAAGGAGTCTCAAATGGGTCTAATCCAAGAAGAGCACATTCGACAGATGCATAAAAACTCTTCAAATCAATGCATAAAATTGTTCTATAGATTTTATATTGTTCCATATGCTTACCTCCTTTGTGCCACCATTATATCAATTAATTTTAAAAATAAAAGAGGTATGAGCAATGATTTTGGATGAAAATGCTCTCAGGAAATCTTTCATTTATATTCAGTCTAAAATGAATAAAATTTAAGGAAAAACGAAAAAAAATACAATTCGCAATGAATAGAAGCGAATTGTATTTCTACTTATTTTTTAAGTAACTCGAATAATTTTGTTTTTTCTTGATCAGTTAAACTGCGATATTTTCCAACTGGAATATCGAGTTTGATATGCATGATGCGTATACGTTTCAAATGTGTCACCTGATATCCATAATACTCACACATGCGACGAATTTGTCGATTGAGACCTTCGGTCAAAATGATTTTAAAACTCTTATCACTTAACTTCTCTACCAAACAAGGTTTTGTTACTGTATCTAAAATGGGAACACCATTTGCCATTTTTTCACAAAAATCATATGATAATTTACGATCGACATGAACAATGTACTCTTTCTCGTGATTGTTTTCAGCTCGAAGAATATCATTGACTATGTCACCATCATTTGTCATTAGGATTAGTCCTTCACTATCTCGATCTAGACGCCCAATATGAAAGATTCTTTTTGGGTAATGGATGTAGTCAACGATGTTATCTTTAATGTTTTGATCAGTTGTCGATATGATGCCAAGCGGTTTATTGAATGCTAGATAAACCATTTCAACGTTGTTTTTGATTTTTTTACCAGAGACAGTGACGATATCATTATCTGTTACTTTTGATCCAATCAATGCTGGATTTCCATTAATCTCAACCATACCTCGTTCAATCAATCGATCAGCTTCACGTCTAGAGCAAAAACCTGCTTCACTTAAATACTTATTTATTCTAACTTCCATTTTGATTATTTTGTTTGATAACAAACAGGTGCAGGATATGATTTTCCATGCTTATCAAGAGTAACAGATTCAATGATGACATCCTCATTTGGCGCATCTGTATAATCTCTTGAAACTGTAGCTATCTTATCAACAACTTCAATGCCATGTGTGACACCACCAAAGGCAGCATAAGATCCATCTAAATGAGGTGCATTGGCATGCATAATGAAGAATTGACTTGTTTGAGAATTAGGATCATTGGTTCGAGCCATGGATATAACACCTCTAGAGTGTTCGAGGGGATTAACGAACCCATTGATTTTAAATTCACCCTTGATTGCGCAAATGTTTCTTTCTCCAGCGCCTCCTTGAATCATAAATCCAGGAATGATTCGGTGAAACTTGAGACCATCAAAGTACTTTTTCTCAATTAAAGTCATAAAATGACTTACTGTGTTTGGAGCAACTTCATAAAACAACTCCAATTGTATCGTTCCAAATCCCTTGATTTTCATTGTTACCAAAGGGTTTTCTTGATTTAAATAATGGCGGTAATTCATAACGTTTCTCCTTATTAATTCATTTTTAGTGCATACAATTGCATGCATCATGATATCTTTAGTTCCTAATACTTAGAGTTATTATACCATTTTCAAAAGAAGTGTGATGTAAATAACCTTAGTTATTTCATCGAATTTATAAAAAATACTTAAAAATTTGATGATAAAAGATGATATAATAAAAATGAAATTCCTAGGAGGTAACCGATGCAGATTAATCAATTTAAAGAATTATATCAAAGAAATAAAATCAACCACGAGCAATTTGATTTTGCTGTTCAACTTTTAGAAGCATATGAAAAAGACATCAACACTAATATAGATGAAGCAACAATTGAAATGCTTGACCAGTTTATCAAAGATTTAGTTGCACGTAACCAAATGGATATAGCAACTATTGTCGTTTTTATGAGATATTACCGAATGATTAAGCGAAATGATCTATTTATTCATTTGACAAAGTACACAGGCGGACTAGGAGTCATAGAAAGTATCCTAGAAAGACTTGAAAAAATAATTGGTCACGATAAGAGTCGTGTGATTACAGATCAGGTTAAAATTCCCGTTTTAGGAACCCCACCAAGTCAATTTCCTGAATTTACAGCATCATTTATTTCGTTACTAGAAAAATCATTAGATGACAACACTCTAAAGAGAGTCCTTGCAGGCAATCATCATCAAATTCCTGAGTCGGTATTTCTACCAGAAAGAATATATTATGAAAATGCGGAGTCATTTGACCAATATTTAAAGGAACTACATGAAAGAAAAGTAAAGGAATTAGAAAAGCATCTACATGATGGTACAGTATGGTTTGAACAAAACATCACACAAGAAGTTGTTGACTTTGTTAAAAGTAATCAAGAAATATTGTCTGCTGTACGCTCTGGTGATACATTATATATTACAAAAATACCATATGATGTTGAAGCATTCTTAAAAGCTAAAAGTCCTGTTGAAAAAGCATATCATGCATGTCACTGCCCATTTGCGAAAGAAGGTATTGGCAAACATAAAGATCATATCTCTGATACATGGTGCAATTGTAGTGCTGGATTTACAAAATTTCCATTTGATGTACTTTTTAATACAGAGCTAAAGGCTACTGTATTAGAAAACGCGATTCGTGGAGATCTATTATGCAGATTTTCTATATCACTTGAAGGTATTGAATATAAAAGATAAACAAAAAGAAAAAATCACTTAGGAAAGTGATTTTTTTATATATTATAATTCTCTTTTTTTCTCTTTCTTGAGCCATTAAACCGAACAGTTCCATATACACCAATTAAAATCATGATACTACCAATATAGTGATATAAATATAATCTTTCAGAAAGCAAGAGAGCACCAGCAGCTATGGCAACAATCGTTGAAAGGTTTGCATAAATACTGGTGACATGGGCAGGTAATTTACCCAGTGCAAAGTTGACCAAGAAAAACCCACCTATTGATGCCACTATACCCAAATAAAGGATAGGAAGTAGTAACTCAATATGATAGAGATTCGTAAAATAATCTAAGATTCGATTTTCAAATGTCAATTGAAATAGATAAATGATATTAAAAGTTATAGCTCCTGCAAACATCATAAAATAAGTTACTTCATGAGGTTTAAGTGTTTTTGAAGCACTTCTTGAAGCAATATTAAACATTGCTGCTGAAAGAACTGCTAACAGCAATAAAGTAAAACCGACTAATCCGCTTTCTATACCACTAGATGATTTTGATATCTGTATGAACAGTACACCTGAGACAGAAAGCAAGATAAAGAATACTTGAATAAGTTTTGGACTTTCACGAAGTATAATTGAACTTAGCAAAGTAACAAAGATTGGAATCATCGCAATCATCATCCCAGCTTCTCCGCTTGATGTGAGATTAAGACCATAAGTTTCAAAAAGGAAATATAGAATAGGTTGGAATAATGCAACAAAAAAAAGATGCTTGAAATGTTTCTTCTCAAATCTAATGTGTATGACTTTGAATCGTCTAAGAATCTCTATGACTAGAAATGCAATAAGAAAACGATATGCAATTAATCCGACTGGAGTTACATATTCTAATGCTACCTTAGAAAACATGAATGTAAATCCAAAGATGGTAGCAAATAAGATGCCTGCTAAATGTGAATGCTTATTCATTAATATCCCTTTTCATAAACAGTTTTTTTAATACGCCTTGTAATATATTCTACCATTTATAGTTACAATTATATAGACTCATATCAATAAAAAAAATGACTTTAGCACTGCTAAAATCATTTTTACTGATTGATGAGTAATTATTAATTAACGTATGGTCTTTTTTCTTCAGGCTCTTCAACTACTTTTGACTTTGGTAATTCCTTGTCAATGTTTTGTGAATCTCCTTTTTGAGCATCTTTAGCTTTTCCTTCATTTAAGCTCTTTGAGTATTCACGATACTTTTTATAACCACCAAAACCATCGTAGCCTAAATAAGCAGCACCCAATAAAGCGATAATTAGAAAGAAGATACCAACTGTCGCATAATCAAAATTAGGAGTTACTGCAACAACAGATCCTAAAGTTAATGAAGCAATATGTACCCAAAATTTAGGAACTTCCGTTTTTTCACCTAAGAACACAACTGAATTGAAGAACACAAGTCCTCTAGCATAGAAGAAGAAAACGAGTGAGAAGCGATATACACTACTCCAAATAGCTTCGTTCGCAAGATTACTACCTTTTGTAATGCCAATATAAATCATCAAAGCACCAATCAAAGTATCAAAAATAATTTCAATCAAATTGATGGTTCTCAAAACTTCTTTATTCAACGATTTAAGAAGTGGAACAACTCTAAATAGTGAGAAAATCACAATTGCTACACCAGTGATAGTATATACAACTTCTGCAGCAAAAAACATGTAGATTCCAACACCTAATAATATGGCAGCTAAAATCCATTTTAATACCCATCCATAACCGTATTTCATTTTATCCATTGTGATGCCTCCATTCAAAGGATTCTACTTGCATTATATAGCAATTAAGGTAATTATGCAATACAACGCACTTAATCTATTAACACTTTTTGGATATCATTCCATAGAGTAAAAGTGACAAATTATTAATATAAAATGCAAATAAACATTTTGTTTTTGAAGAAATATTCTAAAGCTAAAAAAAATGAAGACAATCTAATTCTTAACTTTGCATAATACACTTAAACATGATATATTATTCATGAAGAGTAGGGGTGATTTAATGTATCGTCTTATCAAGCCAACTATATTCTATAAGAAGAAATATTTGGACTATCTCAAGGAGTGGAAAGAAGAACCTATCATTCCTGTGGTATCAGATTTAAGAGGAAGAAGATTTGAAACATTATTAAAAGAGATATATCAACTTGAGCACGAAGTTCCAGTACCTAGAGGATACTTTCCAGATGCTAGCTATCTTGTCATTGACGAATCAGAAGAAATCATTGGTTTTGTCAACATCAGACATTATCTTAATATTGTTTTACTTAATGCAAGGGGACATATTATATTTGGAGTTAAACCCTCAAAAAGAAGTGAAGCAACATCAAAAGAGATTCTTAGAATTTCAGTAGAAGAAGCAAAACAAATTGGTATTAAGCATCTTAAACTCGTATGTCAAAAAACAAATCTAGGTATTTGTGAATTGATTGAGGATTTAGGTGGAAAGCTTGAAAGCGAAGGATATAATGATATTGATCATTATGAGATTCAAAGATATTTGATTGAATTAGAATGAGTTGACCTCATTCTTTTTATTTTCTCTAAGAGCAGAAAATTGACTTATAAAAAATATTACAAACATAAGCGAACCAAAAACAATAAACAATACAGACATTGAATATTCGGCTAACAATCCAATTAAAGGAGCAAATATAGCTATAAGAATTGAAGTCATTTGTGACTCAACACTTAAAACACTTGCTCTCATTTTAGGATCTGTAACATCCCCCATGCACTCAACCATCATTGGTCTTCTAATATTTGTCAAAATAAATAAAAGAGCAAATATTGCAAATACTATGATTAATGAATTTAAGAAAAAGCTTAGTATGAATATAGCAGTACCAGATAATAACCACATAAATCTTACAATCGTTTTTGAATCACCAAATTTCTTAAATCTATAAGCATTTTTACTAGAAAAAGAACTCATTAAATAGATGACTGCATAGATAACACCAATATAGACTTTAGTATTTTCTTCAGTGGTTAATGATGTGAATAAAATCAAAGTAATACTCATCGATATGATTATTGGTTGAATATAATCCTTAATGCTTTTAAAAGCTGCTTGATATGAAGCAGAATTAAATATTGCATTTCTAACCTTAGATTTTGTGAATGTATATTTGATGCTCTCAATATTATATTTGATGAAAGATTTTAAAGTAAAAACATCATCCTTCCTATCGTTCAAGTATTCTGGATATGAAAGGATCAAAAATAAATCAGCGATATATGGTATGATGGCGACTAAAAATAGATATTTAATATCTAGTAACCAAAGGACCAAAATAATTGATGCTATGCTGGATATCATCGAACCAATTAAGGAATATGATCTTGTCAAACCATAAATTTTAGTCTTCGATTCAACCATTTTATGCTTGTCAATGTATGCCATAATCATTGATTTATGTGTACCCGATCTGAAAGCTTCACCTAAAGCAAATAATGACATTGCTAGTGCAAACATCCAAAACCCATCAGCAATAAAGAAGATTAGAAATGAAAATATGTAGAAAATAAAACAAATAACTAATTCCGTCTTTTTTCCATATCTGTCAGCAATGACTCCAGAAGGAATTTCAAAGATATATATAATAATTTCTCTAATTGAAATGAGTATTCCAACATAAAAAAGATTTAATCCTGATAATAGAAAATAGATGATCATATAAGGTTCAAAAAATCTAAGATCTTTTAAAAGGCCATATAATCCAAATTTAAATATCTGTTTTTTATGTTCTTGTGGTAATTGCATATATTAACTCCTATTATCAAACATATGAAGATATCAACTGATAAAATTATACATCTATTTTCAAGTTAAGTAAATGTTGTATAGCAAATAAAAAATGATTTGTTAAACTCACAAATCATCTTTTTTTTAGTTAAAGTTTTAATTGATACTTGATTTTGAGTTTCAAGTCTTTAGGTACATTTTCAAGTGTTCTTGATAAAAGTTTGGGATTCTTAATTCCATGCAATTCAAAATGCTTTTCCAGATTTTTCACTTTTTCATCTTCACGACCCATTAGACGATATAATACATACCAATCTTCCAAAGAAGTGTAATAAATATGCTCTTTGGCTATGTCATCGCTTGATGTGATACTAGATTCATCAAATAAATATGAATATACTTGATTTTCATATTTAATCTTGAAATCACACATCAAATCAACTTTAAACTTCATAATGATATATGAATAAAAATAAGTTGTTAAATAATTGGGGTTAGGTTGAACTTCAATTTTAGTTCCAATATTTGAAAGAATTTGATTTGCTTTTTCTATATCTTTTTTAGAAACTAAAATATCAATGTCGTTGACAGTTTCAACTAATTCATGTTTTTTTAAAACACTTGATCCGCCAAGAGCCCACATGATACCCTCACTATTCAATTTTTGAGCAATTAAAAGTAGTGTAAATAGCATTATATCTCCTTCGACATATTCATGCTGTATATTTCATATCCCAATTTCTTGTAGAGTGAAATAGCAACGAAATTATGTCCAAACACATGTAAAGATAATTTCTTAATACCATGTTTTTTAGCTTCATTTTCAATGAGTTCTATCGCTTTTTTGCCAAAACCTTGTCCTCTAAAATTTTCATCAATTGAAAAGTCGCATATGAATCCTTCGTTATTTGGACGATGTCCATACCAAATCATTCCAATAACTGCATCGGTTTCGTTAAGAATGTGAAACAAAAACTGTCCTTTAGTTTCTAAACCATCAGGTAATAAATTAGAAAATGCTTTTTGTGATACTGCCAATGAATCTTTTTCAAGACAGCTACCTGATTTTGTTAATTCACGTGCGTAATTTTTGACTGCTTCATCTATATAATGATCAAATTCATAAGCATTCATGGGTCGTAAATAGCACATATAAAAACCTCCTAATTGTCTTTAATATAATTATACCACCATTTACATCATCTGTCGATACATGGTAACATAAGCATAAGAAGATTAAAAAGAGGGAAAATAATGAAGGAAACTGATCTTTATGAACCAATCAAAGTTTATCTAGAATCGCTAGGTTATACTGTAAAAGGAGAAGTTGGAGCGATTGATGTATTTGCAATGAAGAATGAAGAGTCTATTGCAATTGAATTGAAAAATCAAATCACACTCAAGCTCATTTATCAAGCAATCGAAAGACAAAAAATAGCTGATGATGTCTATATTGCGATTCCTAATAAAGCAATAAAGAGTCATCAGGCGAATTATCGTTCTTTTATGTTATTACTTAGAAGACTATCAATAGGATTAATCGTTGTTCAAGACCATACTGCTAGTGTTCTGCTTGATCCTGCAGATTATGATCTTGATTTGAGTAAAAAAAGAAACAAGAAAAAACACAGTAAACTTGTAAAAGAGTTCAGTAATCGAAATAATGACTTAAATATTGGTGGTAGTAAAGGAAAAAGAATGACTGTCTATAAAGAGAAAGCCATTCTTATTGCTCAAACGATTCATGACTATAAGATTTTATCTCCCAAGATAGTTAAAGAGATGACAGGTGTTATTGAAACCTCATCGATTTTACAAAAAAACTATTATGGATGGTTTTATCGAGTTAGACAAGGACTTTATGCTTTGACAGATCAAGGCATATCAGAAATTGAAAATATCAAAAAAAGCAAAACAGATTGATAAGATAAAAAATCATTGTATAATCAGATAAAACATAGAAAGTTGGAGCACCATGAAAAAAAGAGGCATATTTGTTAGGATTTTACTCATTGTTCTTTTTACCTATCTGATCTTTTTTCTACTTCCTAAACCAAGTAGTGTTGACGGAGAAAACATTTTAAAGCAATCATCTAGTGGACAACCTTTGCTCATCGCTCATGGAGGAGGAAATCATGAATTTCCAGATAATACCCTCGAAGCATTCTATAATGCTTATTCGATTGATCCAAACGTTATGATGGAAACAGATGTAAATTTAACTAAAGATGGTGTGATTATTCTGTCTCATGATACAACACTAGATCGAAAGACCTCACTACAATACGCTTCAATTATTGATATTAATTACCAAGATTTAGTTGATGATAAAATAAACTTTGCGTATCAAAATGATGTTGAACCTAATTCAAATGGTTTCAATGTTTCAGGTGTGCTTAAACCATACCAAACATATTTAGGTGAAAGTGTCACACCGTTAGATGTCTCATATCCAGATGGTATTAACCCAAGAGATGAAGAAATTTTCTTAGTAACAACTTTAGAAGAATTGATTATTGCATTTCCTAATAATTCAATAAATGTTGAAGTTAAGCAATCTGGTAACATTGGACTTGATGCATTGAATCAAATCATTGAACTCATGGATAGATTAGATGAGGATTATCACACATATGAACGTATTGTTCTTGTAACATTTCATGAAGAAGTCTATCAACAAATGCTTCATTTAAAACAGACAACACATGCATCCTTGATGTTGGCACCTGAACAAAATGGAGTCATAAAATTCTTTGCCTTATATATTACAGGTTTAAGTTTTTTCTATCGCGACCCAATTCATGTTTTGCAAATTCCAACAGAACAATTCGGTATTAATTTATCTTCTAAGAGCTTGATATCAACTGCACATAAACATAATATCGCGGTACACTACTGGACAATAGATGATCCAGATGAGATGAGACGACTGATTCAAAATGGAGCAGATGGCATCATGACCAATAGACCAAGCGTTCTTAAAGAAGTATTAGACACATTGTATGAATAAAAAAACAGGTTCTCTCATTGAGGGAACCTGTTATACTTAATGTTTTGAGTTTACAAAAATATCATTAAATTGTTTAGATACTCGAATGAATGTCGTGCATCTTGGTAATTGTTTCAAATTAGGAGCACCTACATAAGTGCAAGTCGAACGAATACCACCTAAAATATCTTTTACAGTTGAGTTTACATCGCCTTTATAAGGAATCCTAACAGTTCTGCCTTCTGAGCTTCGATATTCAGCAACTTCACCATGATGTTTAATCATTGCAGTATCTGAACTCATACCATAAAATTCAACAAATTGTTTCTTTTCATAGACATGTTCTTTTGTATCATTATCTCTTTTTAACGTATCATGGAATTCAGTGATGATTGATCCACCACCTTCATTGTGACCTGCAAACATACCACCTAGCATCACGAAGTCAGCTCCAGCACCAAACGCTTTAGCGACATCTCCTGGACAAGTACATCCACCATCACTGATGATATGAGCACCTAAACCATGTGCAGCATCAGCACATTCAATGATAGCACTAAGCTGAGGATAACCAACACCAGTTTGAATACGCGTGGTACACACACTTCCAGGACCAATACCGACTTTTACGATATCGACACCTCTTAAGATTAACTCTTGAGTCATGTCAGCTGTAACAACATTTCCAGCAATGATTGTGTGTTTAGGATATAGAGCACGTACTTTTGAGACAAAAGTTCCAAAACTTTCAGAATAACCATTTGCTACATCAATGCAAATGAATTTAACTTGTGGTAATGTATCAATAATAGCTTTTAACTTTGTTAAATCCCTAGTGCTTGTTCCAGTGCTTACTGCAAAATACTCCGGATTTAGCTTTGAGATTTGAATTTTATAATCATCAACTGTGTAATCTTTTACAAAACAGGTGAAAAGATTAGATTTTTGAAGCTCCAATCCTATTGAAAAAGTTCCGACACCATCCATGTTAGCTGCCATAATGGGAATACCAGTCCAGGTTTGACCACTATGTTTGAATGTGTATGATCTATTTAGATCAACATCTTTTCTACTGACAAGAGTAGATCTTTTTGGTCTGATGAGCACATCACTAAAATCTAACTTATCATCTTGCTCAATACGCATATGAACACCTCTATTCTTTATTCTACCTAGTTATTATATGATAATTTTGCTTATTTTTAACAAGGAATTTCGTTTTTTTTCATTAAATTTTAATTCATTGAACAATAGATACAATTAAATTAGATTTAGTATAAACTAAAAAGAAATAACAAAATTTACCAAGATTCTTGACTATAAAATAAATAGGTATAATATAAATGTAAAGCATGTGAGGTATATTTAATGAAAAATATTCTATTATTAATTGCATTCATCATTGCTATGGGATTGAGTTTAGTTTTTGAACCCGTTTCTGATTCAATTGATGTCGTTGCAGGAGCAACAAACACAACTTATAATCCAAGTATTGATCAAACTGCAGGAGCTACAAGAGGCAATGATGATGATGACGATGATGATGAACACGATGACGACGACGATGATGAATACGAAGATGACTAGGAGGAAAAAATGACAATCATACTGGTACTAGGTGCTGTCTGGATTATACTTAATTACTTTTTATACAAACAAATACATAAATATAGACTCTACATTTATGGTGTTGCTGTTATTCTAAGTATCATTTCATTGACTCAAGAGGTCAATGTTATCAATTTGGGATATGTAGGCTTTTCGTTTTTTTTAGCAGTTATGTTTACTGGTGTTGTTGATAAAAGCAATGTTAAAAAAAGTTTAGTTGCTACAAGAGCAGAAATGGCAATTCTAGGCACAATTTTCATTATTGTTCACGGAGTTAAATATATTGCTTATGCTATAGATTTCAATTTCTTGTTTTCTGCCCCACTTTACTTTTATATTGGTGTATTTTCATTATTCGTAGCTATTCCACTATTCTTAACCTCTTTCATTGAAATTAGAAAGAAGATGAATGGTAAGGTTTGGAAACGACTTCATAAATTGTCTTATATATTTTATCTTGCTGTTGGATTGCATCTCATTTTGATCCAAAATGATAGAATGTTCTTCTATATTGGTATATTTGGTGTTTATTTAATTTTCAAAGTTTGGACCCTTTTAGAAAAGAAAAACAACAAAGTACCTGTAAAAAAGAAAGAGATTAAAACAACTTCAACATGATTAAAACTACAACAGCCAATAGGCTGTTTTTTTATTTATTTTGATAGTATTTATTTAATTTTTATTTTTGTTTAACCAAATCAAGCAAACATTATGTAAAAAAAATCTTAATACTTTGTAATTCAAACTATTTTTGATATAATGAATTAATTCTTATGGCATCACACTAATAACAAACAAAAATAGACTAAGGATGGAGTAGCATGTTAGAAAAGAAAAAATTATTACCTCGTATCATTCAAGGTGGTATGGGTGTTGGTGTTTCCAGCTGGAAACTTGCTAAAACAGTAGCAATGTATGGTCAGATGGGTGTTGTTTCAGGGACAGCACTTGCATTGACATTTGCAAGAAGATTAATGGATGGTGATGAAGAAGGATTTCTCGAGCACGCCTTAGACCATTTCCCATTTCCAAAAATAGCTCAAAGAATCAAAGAAAAGTATTTAAAAGTCGTAGAAACACAGAACAAAAATAAATATAAAGGTGTTCCAATGCCTTCACTTGATCAAAGTAAGGAACTAACTGAACTGACAGTAGCAGCTAATTTTGCAGAAGTATTTTTAGCAAAACAAGGACATCAAGGATTAATTGGTATCAATTTTTTGGAGAAACTCCAAATTCCGACTCTCCCATCTTTATATGGAGCTATGTTAGCTGATGTTGATTACGTTTTAATGGGCGCAGGAATACCTGTTCGTATGCCCTATACGATATCAGAGTTAGCACTTAACCATGATGTCACTCTTCCTATAAAAATCGCTGAGGATGGCATTAATGAACCTACTTTATCATATTTTTCACCTACAGATTTTGCTGATGGTGAACATTTACCACAACTTAGAAGACCTCAATTTTTAGCAATCGTAAGTTCATCTACTTTGGCAACACATCTGAATCGTTCATCATTTGGATCACCTGATGGATTTGTTGTTGAAGCACCTATAGCTGGTGGACATAATGCGCCACCTAGAGGGAAAGCAACATATAATGAGCAAGGTGAACCTATTTATGGAAATAGAGATGTCATTGATATAGCAGCTATTAAAGATATAGGTTTGCCATTTTGGTTAGCTGGGGGCTACGGCAGTAAAGAGCAACTTGACTATGCGTTATCTCAAGGAGCATCAGGAGTTCAAGTAGGAACTGCATTTGCATTTTGTGAGGAATCAGGATTTCATCCAACACTTAAAGAACGTGTCCTAAAAGCCATTGGATTAAAAAAAGCACATGTTAAAACCGATGCACTAGCCTCTCCTACTGGATTTCCATTTAAAGTTGTTGAAGTTGAAGGTACGATAGGTATCAAAGAGATTGGTGATCAAAGAACAAGAATTTGTGACTTAGGATATTTAAGAGAACCATATCGAAAAGAAAATGGAAAGATAGGATATAGATGCCCATCTGAACCAGAAAAAGATTACGTTGCCAAAGGAGGCAAAGTAGAAGATACAGTTGGTAGAAGATGCCTATGTAATGGTTTGGTATCCAGTATGGGACTTGGTCAAGTTCGAAATAACATGTCAGAAGAACTTCCTTTAGTTACTGCTGGTGATGATTTGAAATATATTCTTAAATTTTTGAAACCCGGACAAAAAAGTTATAAAGCAGTTGATGTTTTATCTCACCTTTTGGGGCAAAATTTAAATCTAGTTGTCTAAAAAAAAGAAACAGTCCTTTGGATTGTTTCTTTATTATTTATGATTTGAAATTGTTATTTCAAAGTCGATATCCACATTTTTGCTATTTCAACATTTGCATCAAAATTCTTTTTTACATTTAAGAAGCCGTGGGATCCTCCATAAATATTACGGGATTCAATGGCTTTTTTAGCAAGTTTTTCAACTTTTCCAGGTCCACCATCGTGTGTATAAAAGAAGTAAATCTTTTTGTCAACAAGAGCTGGGAACTTCAGAAAAGACTTAATAGGTGGAGCAAATGTACCTGCCCAGATGGGTGAGCCTATGAAAATCTGATCATATTGTGATATATCACATTCGAATGGAATCAAATCAGGTGCTTTTTTCATAAATACTTGTGAACCACCCCAAAAATATTTACTAAAACCTTTTGATTTTAATTCATTAACTGGTTTTATGCTAAGTAAATCAGCTTGTGTCATCTTAGCAATTGCTTGTGCAATTAATTCAGTTGTTCCTTCAAATGAATAGTACGCGACCAAAATTTTCGACATGATAAACTCCTTCAATTTGCTTGGGTATTTGATATAAACAAAATAGTTTACTATATCTATTATGTAATTAATATTGTATTATGTCAATCTAAAGTGGAATAATGACAATTCAGGGATTTATGATAAACCTTCTAAAATAGTATATAACTAGGTCATTAATTATCTGATTTTTAACTCATTATAAATGTATAATCTCTCTAGTTTATCAGTTGATTTCTTTTTAATTATCTAGAGATATAATATTCAGATATCTCTTCTTTTGATATGAGAGCTTGAAAATAGTAGCTGCTTATTGTATGGCTTCTACCAAAATCAATGAGAACTTGATTTTGATCATAAACACGATTTGTCGAACAAATGCTTGCAGCATTTTTTCTTTCATTGAGATATTTTGCTAAAGTAGAAGTTAAGTTGACTGCCTGAGTTGTACGATGAGAAAGCTTAGCCCTAATATTGTAATGCTGATCTAAATAAGCATTGAGTGGTTCATCACCAACAAAGTTTTGATCTATTTCAGGAAATATGTTCATTGGCAAATAATTTTCTAAAATCATGATTGGTTGCATATTACCTAAATATAATCGATTGATATAAAAATACTTATTATGATCATTAGGGTTAAATCCCATGTACTTTTGCTCATCTACACTCAATGTTACCACCTTTTTTTCAACACATTTAATTGAAGGAGTTAGACCAAGTGCGATAATCGCATCATAAATTGCAACATTTCGATCAAAAAAGTAATTTGTCAGTTCAAAATATGAAACCTCGTATTGATCGTCCTCTATTTTTCTAATATACCGCTCTTGAATCAGCTGATCATACGCTAATTTTGCATACTTGTAATCAATATTAAGATGATTTGCTATCATCTTTGGGTTTGGGAGTAATGTTTTATAATAAAAGACTTGATCTAAAATAAGTGCTTTAATACTCTCTTTAATCTGCTCATTATAGACAACGGTTGAACGTCTATCTATAGTGATGTGTACAAATAAGTTAGATTGCATGTACCATCACCTCGAATTCTGTAAATTCACCTGGGAAGTAATTAGTCACATAACCTAAGACTTGATTTTTTTCACCAATTAATAAAGTGCGAACAAAATAGATCGCATCATCTGGTTCGATATTGAGAAGCAACGCTTCAGCAGAAGATGCATTGATAGGACTAAATGTATTATGAAGATGGTCGATTGGTTGTGTCTGTTTTTTTGAGATGAGATCAAACAATCTTTGATCTTCAAGATCTGAACTTTCTAATTTAGGAAAATATTTTTCAGGCAAATAGATTTTTTGTAGTAGAACTGGGTTCCGGTGATTTTTTATGATTCTAATAAAGACGAAACAGTGCTCCCCTTTATTGAGTTTTAACATGCGATAGGCACTATAATCGTCATCGATATAATCCACTAAAATGACCTGTCTATTATAATGATCTGTTTCATCCATGAACACACGATCAACCTGATAAAACTGATGCAAGGGGCTTTGATAATGTGATCGATTAGTCACATAGGTACCTTTACCTTTAATACGTTTGATCTTTCCTTCTGAAATCAGAAAATCATATGCCATTTTCACGACAGTAGGGCTAATAGAGAAAGTTTGACATATTTCTTTTTCAGTTGGCAATTTATCATTAAAAATAAGATCACCTTTTTCAATTGCACTGATGATTGAATATGCTATTTGTTTATAGATTGGTGTTTTAAGTATTTTATTGACAAAAATATAATCCACATCAGTTCAACTCCTTAATCAATCAAATGGTGAACATTCTAGATTGTTTACTAGTTTATAATCTATGATGTATTGTTTACTATTTATTATATCAATTTTTTGGGATTTTGAGTTGTTCTAATAGCTTTCCAACCATTCTTGGTCTTTCAGCTACAAGTGCTCCAACTTCGGTTAGTGCCTTGATTTTATCTTCAACAGAACCTTTTCCACCTGAAATAATAGCACCAGCATGTCCCATTTTTTGTCCTTTAGGTGCCGTTCTGCCACCTAAGAAAGCAACCAGTGGTTTAGTTAAAATGCCGTTTTTGATTGCATCAGCAACATCCTCTTCCATGGTTCCACCAAGCTCACCAATGATAACGATTGCCTGTGTTTCAGGATCAGCTTCATATAGAGGTAAAAATTCAGCAAAACGTGTTCCAGGTACAGGATCACCACCAACACCTATCAATGTTGAAACACCATAACCCGCTTCTACAATCATGGCTGTAACTTCATTGGTTAAGGATCCACTGCGCGTCATAACGCCGATATTACCTTTTTTATAAACGCGTTCAATCCAATAAGGAAAGCTACCCATCATCGCGAGCTTTGGGGATATCACTCCTGAAGTGTTTCCACCAACAACAAAAGCTTTATGCTCTTTTGCTGCTTGTCTGATCAATATCATATCATGAAGTGGTATACCATCAGCGATGGTGACTATTTTTTTAATACCAGCATCAAGTGCTTCCATCACTGCATCTTTAGTTAATTTTGGTGGAACAAATAGCATAGAAGCTTCTACTTTATGATGCTTAGTAGCTTCTTTAACAGAGTTATATACTGGTTTTCCTTCTATAAATTGACCTTCTTTACCTGGCGTGACGCCACAGACAACTTGTGTACCTAGTTCAATCATATGCTTTGTCCAAAAACTACCCTCTGAGCCAGTGATACCTTGAACCAATACTTGGGTCTTTTGATCTATAAAAATACTCATTTTGCGCCTCCATTTGCTAGTGCAACTGCCTTACGAACAGCTTCTTCAGTATCAAACAATGGCTCTAAACCAGCTTCTCTTAACATTTTTACAGCTTCGATTTCATTTGTTCCTCTGATGCATGTCACAATAGGACGATCTGGTTTGAGACGTTTAATTGCATCGATAATACCTTCAGCCATAACATCAGCACGCGCAATTGTACCAAATGTTACAATCAATATGACTTTTGAAGGGACTTTTAGGCAAATCTCCATAGCTTTTACAGCTTTTTTATAATTAGGTCCACCAAATTCTAGGTAGTTTGCAACTGTTCCACCTTCATAATGAATGAGATCATAGACTGTCGTAGTCAAACCTGCACCAGCACACATTAATCCAATATCACCATCAAATTGAATAAAAGGAATTCCTTCTTGA